>NZ_CVTO01000157.1:0-45778 GCF_900004715.1 Pseudomonas sp. 24 E 13 | reverse complement strand
GCTAACCCGGCGTCCTGCCGGGTTACCCACGGATTCAAGCCTGCGTTCGGCCAGCGTGGTTTAACGGGGCACCTGAGATCAAAAGCAGATCAGGATCAAGATCAAGAGCGACTCGCTTCGCATTGTGGTTACGGTTGGGCGCTACAGAGTTGGGTAGCAAGCCCCTCCCACATTTCGGGTTATTTCAGGCCCAGTCGCCTGGCCATGCGGCCGAGGTTGGCACGGTCCAGGCCCAGTTCGCGGGCGGCGGCGGCCCAGTTGTGTTGATGGCGTTCCAGGCAGGCGCTGATGACCTGGCGCTGGAAGTGTTCGGTGGCCTGGCGCAGGTCGCCAGTGACGTCGGGGGCGCTGGCGAGCGGTGCGTCGAGGGTCGCTGCGCTGACATCCGGCAGGTCCAGGTCTGAAGCGCTCAGGCTGAGAATCTTCGGCCGCTCGCGGCAGTGGCCCAGGGCTTTGAGCGCGCTGCGTCCGATCAAGTGCTCCAACTCGCGCACATTGCCCGGCCAGTCGTAGGCCAGCAGCGCCGCCTGGGCATCGCTGGTCAGGCGCAGGCTGCCCAGGCCCATGCGTGAGCGGTTCTGCTCCAGAAAGAACCCGGCCAGCAACAGTACGTCGCGCCCGCGTTCACGCAGCGCAGGCACTTTCAGTGGGTAGACGCTCAGGCGGTGGTAGAAGTCGGCGCGGTAGCGGCCATTGCGGACTTCTTCCGCCAGGTCACGATTGGTGGCGGCAATCAGGCGCACATTCACCTGATGCTCCTTGTCCGAACCCAGGCGCTGCAACTGGCCGCTTTGCAGCACCCGCAGCAGCTTGGCCTGCACCGTCAGCGACAGCTCGCCCACTTCATCCAGGAACAGCGTGCCGCCATTGGCCAGTTCGAATTTGCCCCGGCGTTCATTCAGCGCACCGGTGAAGGCGCCGCGCACATGGCCGAACAGCTCGCTCTCCACCAGGGTCTCGGGCAGCGCGGCGCAGTTGAGGCTGATCAGGGGTTTGTCGGCACGCGCTGACGCGGCGTGGATCGCCTGGGCGACCAGCTCCTTGCCGACCCCGGTCTCACCGGTGATCAGCACGGTCAGGTCACTGCCGCCCACCAGTTTGATTTCCTCCACCAGGTGTTTGTGCGCCTTGCTCTGGCCGATCATTTCCTTGTGCTGCTGGCCGCTGGCCTGACGGTAGATCTCGGCACGCTGGTGCTCGTCTTCGGCGCGCAACGCCAGGCGTTCAATGCGCTCGGCGACGTTGACGGTGGCGGCGGCAAGGCTGGCAAAGGCTTGCAGGGCGTCGAGTTCGACCCGTTCAAAGCGCTCGGTGTCGAGGGCATCCAGGGTCAGCAGGCCCCAGGGCCGGTCGTCGATAAACAGCGGGCAGCCCATGCAGTCGTGGACTTCCAGGTGCCCGTGCAGGCCGTCCACCAGACCGTCGTAAGGGTCGGGCAACGGGCTGTCGCTGTCGAAGCGGGTAGGGCCGGGGCTGCTCAGCAACACCTCGAAACGCGGGTGCTCGCTGACTTTGAAACGTCGGCCCAGGGTATCGGCACTCAAGCCATCCACGGCCAGCGGCACCAGCCACTCGCCATCCAGGCGCAGCAACGCGGCGGCATCGCACGGCAGCAGGGCGCGCATGGCTTGCAGCAGGCGTCGATAACGCTCGCCTTCGGGCAGTTCCCGTGTCAGGTCGGCAACCAGCGGCAACAGGGCGGTGAGCAGCGGTCTAGTAGTCATAATGACTCCTTGTAGTCCTTATGACTATAAGGCGTAAGGGGTCATTCTGACTACATGCTTTTTAACTGGCTGAAAAGTAAGGTTTTATGGGGTGGCACGAATACTGACTACCTAATGGCAATGAGTAAAAAGACCCAGGAGTCTCCCATGCTGAGTGCCCAAGACCGTGCCATCGTCAAATCCACCGTGCCCCTGCTGGAAAGTGGCGGCGAAGCGCTGATTACCCATTTCTACCGCATGATGCTGTCCGAATACCCTGAAGTTCGCCCACTGTTCAACCAGGCCCACCAGGCCAGCGGCGACCAGCCCCGCGCCCTGGCCAATGGCGTGTTGATGTACGCGCGGCATATCGACCAGTTGGACCAACTCGGCGACCTGGTGGCCAGGATCATCAACAAGCACGTGGCCTTGCAGATCCTGCCGGAGCACTACCCGATCGTCGGTGCGTGCCTGCTGCGAGCTATTTCCGAGGTGCTGGGCAGCGAGATAGCCACCCCTGGAGTAATGAGCGCCTGGGGCGCGGCGTATGGCCAGTTGGCGGACATCCTGATCGGCGCCGAAGCGGCTATCTACGACGAGAAAGCCCAGGCGCCCGGTGGCTGGCGCGGTGCGCGGCCGTTCGTGCTGGTCAAGCGTGTGCAGGAGAGCGCCGAGATCATCTCGTTCTACTTTGCCCCGGTGGACAACGGCCCGATCCTCAACGCTGCCCCCGGCCAATACATCGGCATGAAGCTGGTGCTCGATGGCGAGGAAGTGCGTCGCAACTATTCCCTGTCGGCCTTGAGCGATGCCGGGGTGTACCGCATCAGCGTCAAGCGCGAAGCCGGCGGGCGGGTGTCCAATTACCTGCATGATCAACTGCAGGTCGGCGCAACTGTTGACCTGTTCCCCCCTGCAGGCGAGTTCACCCTGGCCGCCAGCGACAAGCCGCTGGTGCTGATCAGCGGCGGGGTGGGCATTACGCCAACCCTGCCGATGCTCGAAGCGGCCCTGGCCACCCAGCGCCCGGTGCACTTTATCCACTGCGCGCGTAACGGCGGCGTGCATGCGTTCCGTGACTGGGTGGATACGCTGGCGGCGAGGCACCCGCAGCTCAAGCGTTTCTATTGCTATGCCGAGGACGACGGCGTGAGCCCGGCGGCGGACAAGGTCGGCCTGCTGAGCCAGGAGCAACTGGCGGCGTGGCTGCCCGAGCAGCGCGATATTGATGCGTACTTCCTGGGGCCCAAGGGTTTCATGGCGGCGATCAAGCGGCATCTGAAGGCGTTGGGCGTACCGCACAAGCAGGTGCGCTATGAGTTCTTCGGCCCCGCTGCGGCGCTGGAATAATCCCTCAGCAGCCACGCTGTTCAATGTGGGAGGGGGCTTGCCCCCGATAGCGGTGGGTCAGTCAGCTTGTCTTTGGCTGCCACATCGCATCGGGGGCAAGCCCCCTCCCACATTGGGTTCGCCATTTTTCCTGATTAATCCGGCGTTAACCCTTCTCTGTTTTAACCACTGCCTGTGTGTAAACTTGTTGCCATCAGGCAAACAGACAAAGGAAACCGGAGATGAGTGACGAAATGCGTTTGGGCAGGGAGCGGCGCTTTCTGGTGTTGCTGGGCATCATCTGCCTGGCGCTGATCGGCGGCGCGCTGTACATGCAAGTGGTGTTGGGCGAAGCGCCGTGCCCACTGTGCATCCTGCAACGCTACGCCTTGCTGCTGATCGCGTTCTTTGCGTTCATCGGGGCCGCGATGCGTACCAAAGGGGCCGTCACGTTCTTTGAGGGCCTGGTGGTGCTCAGCGCCGTGGGCGGTGTGGCGGCTGCCGGTCACCATGTGTACACCCAGTTCTTCCCTCAGGTCAGTTGCGGCATCGATGTGCTGCAGCCGATCGTCGATGACCTGCCCCTGGCCAAAGTGTTTCCCCTGGGCTTTCAGGTCGACGGCTTCTGCAGCACGCCCTATCCGCCGATCCTTGGCCTGTCCCTGGCGCAATGGGCATTGGTGGCGTTCGTGCTGACCGTGATCCTGGTGCCCCTGTGCATCTACCGTAATCGTCACCCCAACGCCTGAGCCCGCGCCACCAAACGCCCCGATCTGCTTGAGCGCAGGCCGGGGCGTTTTTGTTCGCGGGGATTTGTGAAAGTGCTGTGACGAGCGGCAACAAAAGCGTCGCGCAGCATGCGACATGTTGTCACACGGAGGCCGTCGCAGGAGCTGCGCAACGAGCAGAATCGAGCTTTGGATTTGCATCCGGTGCGCAAACTGTGCTGTCAGTTCGTGGTTTGAAAGGCAGCGCGAAACGCTCACGGGTTCAGCAGGGGCAGGGTGATTAAATGCCTGGTTTTATGGGGACTTTACACCCTTTGCCATGCCCTTACAGGTTGTAAGGGGAGTGGCAATCTGCCCAATAGCCCGGCAGTTTTTGTGGTTTTTGTTGAGAATTGAACGCGATAACATCGCGAACCGTTGCAGGAATGGTGAAGGATTATTGCTGTAATCGATAAAAATTATTTCTGTATCAGACATGGTTTATACATCGCTAGCTAACTACAATCGCCCGCACTGAATGTCCGGTGCTGTTCAATATTTGAGCATTGGAGCGGTCGAGGAGCAGATGGAAGGCTCTGTGCGATCCCAGGTTCCTGCAGCCTTTCAACTATTCCGCACCAAATGGAATTGGTCTGTAACAAGGCCTTTAGCCACGAAATCGAATAAGAACTCACCGCAGGTCCGTGAAACGTACAGCTATGACGTAGCGGGCTGGCTCTTATTCAATCGAAGAGAAATGCCAACCCTTGGCAGGGTGAAGTGTTGGCGATCAAAACCCAACTGCATTGCGCAAGCTGCTTTAGAGGTCGTGAGATGAGTAAAAACAGGTACCCCCGATTACTAGGCTTTTTGCCGCTGCTTGGCATGATGTTAATGCTGGGAGGCTGCAAGTGGACCTTGCTCGACCCAAAAGGACAGGTCGGTCTGGATGAACGAAACCTGATCATCACCGCCACCCTGCTGATGCTGCTGGTCGTGGTCCCTGTGATTATCATGACCTTCGCCTTCGCCTGGAAATACCGCGCGTCCAACACCAGCGCCACCTACGCGCCGAAGTGGTCGCACTCCACCAAGATCGAAATCGCGGTGTGGCTGGTCCCGATCCTCATCATCATTGCCCTGGGTTATGTGACCTACAAGTCCACCCACGCACTGGACCCGTACCGTCCGCTGGAATCTGACGTCAAGCCGATCAACATCGAAGTGGTCGCGCTGGACTGGAAGTGGCTGTTCATCTACCCGGACCTGGGTATCGCCACTGTGAACCAGATCCGGTTCCCGGAACACACTCCGCTGAACTTCAAGATCACCTCCGACGCCGTGATGAACTCGTTCTTCATCCCAGCCCTGGGCGGCCAGATCTACGCGATGGCAGGCATGCAGACCAAGCTGCACCTGATCGCCAACCAGAAAGCTGAAATGGAAGGCATCTCCGCCAACTACAGCGGCGCTGGCTTCACCGGCATGAAATTCAAAGCGATCTCGACGAGCCAGGAAGAATTTGACGCCTGGGTAGCCGAAGTCAAGGCCGCACCTAAACAGCTTGATCAAGCTGAATACGACGCCCTGACCAAACCAAGCCAGAACAACCCTGTCGCGCTGTACTCCGCGTTTGAACCGAACCTGTTTCAGAAAATCGTCGACAAGTACGAAGGTATGAAGCCAGGCAAGCCGGTCAAGCACGAGAAGAAAGAAGTGGCCGTGGTTGAAGGTTCTGACACAGGCGCGCATTCAACTGCTGGGGCAGAGGAGTAAACGATGTTTGGTAAATTAAGTTGGGACGCGGTCCCATTCCACGAGCCGATCGTGATGGTGACCATCGCCATGATCGCGCTGGGTGGTCTGGCACTGTTTGCGGGTATCACGTACTTCAAGAAGTGGACCTACCTGTGGACCGAGTGGCTGACCTCCGTCGACCACAAGAAAATCGGTGTCATGTACGTCATCGTGGCCATGGTCATGCTGCTGCGTGGTTTTGCCGACGCCATCATGATGCGTACTCAGTTGGCCATGGCCACCGAGGGTTCGCCTGGCTACCTGCCACCTGAACACTATGACCAGATCTTCACCGCCCACGGTGTGATCATGATCATCTTCATGGCGATGCCTTTCTTCACCGGCCTGATGAACCTTGCCTTGCCGCTGCAGATCGGTGCGCGTGACGTTGCCTATCCGTTCCTGAACTCCCTGAGCTTCTGGCTGCTGGTGTCCGGCGTGGTGCTGATCAACGTGTCCCTGGGCGTCGGCGAATTCGCCAAGACCGGTTGGGTTGCGTATCCGCCATTGTCGGGGCTGCAATACAGTCCGGGCGTGGGTGTGGACTACTACATCTGGGCACTGCAGTTATCAGGACTCGGGACGACATTGACGGGGGTCAACTTCCTGGCCACCGTCCTGAAGATGCGCGCCCCTGGCATGAAACTGATGGACATGCCGATCTTCACCTGGACCTGCACCTGGGCAAACGTGCTGATCGTGGCTTCGTTCCCGATCCTGGCCGCTACCATGGCGCTGCTGTCGCTTGACCGTTACCTGGATTTCCATATTTTCACCAATGAACTTGGTGGCAATCCAATGATGTACGTGAACCTGTTCTGGGCATGGGGTCACCCTGAGGTGTACATCCTGATCCTGCCGGCGTTCGGTATCTTCTCCGAAGTGATCTCGACCTTTACCGGCAAGCGCCTGTTCGGTCACCACTCGATGGTCTACGCATCGGGCGCCATTTCGGTACTGGGCTTCATGGTGTGGCTGCACCACTTCTTCACCATGGGTTCGGGGGCCAGCGTCAACGCCTTCTTCGGCCTGGCGACGATGCTGATTTCCATCCCGACGGGGGTGAAGCTATTCAACTGGCTGTTCACCATCTACCACGGTCGTCTGCGCATGACCAGCCAGGTCCTGTGGACCCTGGGCTTCATGGTGACCTTCGCCATCGGCGGCATGACCGGCGTACTGCTGGCCATCCCGGGTGCTGACTTCGTCCTGCACAACAGCCTGTTCGTGATCGCTCACTTCCACAACGTGATCATCGGCGGCGCGGTATTCGGCTACATCGCAGGTTTCAGCTTCTACTTCCCGAAAGCGTTCGGCTTCAAGCTGCACGAAGGCTGGGGCAAGGCTGCATTCTGGTTCTGGATCTCGGGCTTCTTCGTCGCGTTCATGCCGCTCTATGCACTGGGCTTCATGGGCATGACCCGTCGTCTGAACGCCACTACCAACCCTGAGTGGGTGCCGTACCTGTACGTCGCCATGTTCGGTGCGGTGATGATCGCTGTGGGTATTGCCTGCCAGTTGATCCAGCTGTACGTCAGCGTGCGTGACCGCAAGCAGAACATGTGCGAATCCGGCGACCCATGGAATGGCCACACCCTGGAATGGTCGACCTCGTCGCCACCACCGTTCTACAACTTCGCCGTGATCCCTACCGCGAACACCATCGATGCGTTCACCGAAGCCAAGGAAGACGGTACTGCGTACCAGAAGCCCAAGCACTACGAGCCGATCCACATGCCAAACAACACCGCCACTGGCGTGGTGATGGGTGCGCTGTTGACCGTGTTCGGTTTCGCGATGATCTGGCACATCTGGTGGCTGGCAATCGTGGGCCTGGTAGGCACCATCGGTTACTTCATCATTCACGCTGCCCGTGATGATCAAGGCTACATGGTGCCGGTCGAGACGATCGAACGCATCGAAGCCGAGCAGCACGCTCGCCTGGTAGCCGAGAAGAAAATCCCGGCCAACCGTGTAGAAACCTCGTTGGAACAGGCTTAAACCATGTCGAACTTAGTGACCAATGCTGGACACGCCCATGTCGATGACCATGGGCACGATGACCATCACCACGACTCGGGGCCAATAACCGTCTACGGTTTCTGGCTCTACCTGATGACCGACTGCATCTTGTTTGCGTCGATCTTCGCGGTGTACGCGGTACTGGTAAACAACGTAGCGGGTGGCCCGTCGGGCCACGACATCTTCGAACTGCCTTACGTGCTCGGCGAAACCGCCTTGCTGTTGTTCAGTTCGATCACCTACGGCTTCGCCATGTTGGCCTTCTACAAGGGCAACAAGAAAGGCGTACTGAGCTGGCTGGGCCTGACCTTCCTGTTCGGCCTGGGCTTCATCGGCATGGAGATCAACGAGTTCCACCTGCTGATCTCCGAAGGCTACGGCCCGCACCGTTCCGGTTTCCTGTCGGCGTTCTTCACGCTGGTCGGCACCCACGGTCTGCACGTATCCGCCGGCCTGCTGTGGATGGCGGTGATGATGTATCAGGTCAATAAGCACGGCCTGACCAACACCAACAAGACCCGCCTGAGCTGCCTGAGCCTGTTCTGGCACTTCCTGGACGTGGTCTGGATCTGCGTATTCACCGTCGTTTACTTGATGGGGACTCTGTAATGGCTAATACACACTCCCATGACAGCCACGATTCAAGCCACGGCAGCGTAAAGTCTTACGCTATCGGCTTCATCCTGTCGGTCATCCTGACCCTGATCCCGTTCGGCCTGGTGATGTACCCAACCCTGCCGAAGTCGATCACCTTGATGATCGTCCTGGCGTTCGCGGTAATTCAGGTCCTGGTTCACCTGGTGTACTTCCTGCACCTGGATCGTTCCAAAGAGCAGCGCGAGAACGTGATTGCGTTCGTGTTTGCAGGCCTGGTGATCGTTCTGCTGGTTGGTCTGTCGCTGTGGATCATGTTCAGCATCCACACCTACATGATGGCGAAGTGAGGTAAGACCCGAT
Source organism: Pseudomonas sp. 24 E 13 (assembly GCF_900004715.1). Classification (NCBI taxonomy): domain Bacteria; kingdom Pseudomonadati; phylum Pseudomonadota; class Gammaproteobacteria; order Pseudomonadales; family Pseudomonadaceae; genus Pseudomonas; species Pseudomonas sp. 24 E 13. The sequence continues at coordinate 37,263 of NZ_CVTO01000157.1, read as the reverse complement.
GTCGCTTAAGCACTTTATCCAAATCACCAAACCGGGGATCATTTTCGGTAACGTGCTTTCTGTGGCGGGCGGTTTCTTCCTGGCCTCCAAGGGACATGTCGATCTGGCCATCTTCCTGGCGGCGATGATCGGCACCTCCCTGGTGGTAGCTTCCGGATGCGTGTTCAACAACTGCATCGACCGTGACATCGACATCAAGATGGAGCGCACCAAGAATCGCGTGCTGGTCCAGGGTCTTATCTCCCTGAAACTGGCACTGATCTTCGCGACCGTCCTGGGTGTTGCGGGCGTGGTGTTGTTGTACAAGGTGGCCAACCCGCTGGCGGCGCTGTTTGCCGTGATCGGCTTTGTCATCTACGTCGGCCTCTACAGCCTCTACCTCAAGCGCAAGTCGGTACACGGCACGCTGGTGGGGAGTCTGTCGGGGGCGATGCCGCCGGTGATTGGTTATGTGGCTGTAACCAATAGCTTCGACATGGCCGCGCTGGTGCTGCTGGTGATGTTCAGCCTGTGGCAGATGCCGCATTCCTACGCCATCGCGATTTTCCGCTTCAATGACTACCTGGCTGCGTCGATTCCGGTTCTGCCGGTCAAGCGTGGCATCCAGGTGGCCAAGAAACACATCCTGCTCTACATCCTGGCCTTCCTCGTGGCGACCTTGATGTTGACCTTCAGTGGCTATGCCGGCATGAGCTACCTCGCCGTCGCCGCGGCCATGGGCATGTACTGGTTGTACATGGCCTGGACCGGCTACAAGGCGGTGGATGACACCGTCTGGGCGCGCAAGCTGTTCGTGTTCTCGATCTTCACCATCACCGCGCTCAGCGTGATGATGTCCCTGGATTTCCAGGTACCGAAAGAGCTGTTGCTGACCTACGCACACTGAGTGGTCTGAGCAGTAAAGGCCCCGCCTTCGCAAGAAGCGCGGGGTTTTTTATGGTATGCCCTTTATGATCGCGAGCAAGCTCGCTCCTATACCCAAATTCTTCGAATGCAGGAAGCAAAGCAATGAGTAAAAAAGCCGTTATGGTCTTCAGTGGCGGGCAGGACTCGACCACCTGCCTGATCCAGGCATTGAAGCAGTATGACGAAGTGCACTGCATCACCTTCGATTATGGCCAGCGCCATGTGGCGGAGATCGAAGTGGCTCGCACGTTGGCCAAGCAGTTGGGCGCCACCGTGCACAAGGTGATGGATGTGTCCCTGCTCAATGAGCTGGCGATCAGCAGCCTCACCCGTGACAACATCCCTGTGCCCACCGTGAACAGCTCAGGCGAAAGCCTGCCGAGCACCTTCGTGCCGGGGCGTAACATCCTGTTCCTGACCCTGGCCGCGATCTACGCCTATCAAGTCAAGGCCGAGACCGTGATCACCGGCGTGTGCGAAACCGACTTCTCGGGTTACCCGGATTGCCGCGACGAGTTCGTGAAAGCGCTGAACCAGGCCCTCAAGCTGGGCATGGAATACGACGTACGCCTCGATACCCCGCTGATGTGGCTGAACAAAGCCGAGACCTGGGCCCTGGCCGATTACCACGGGCAACTTGAGCTGGTCCGCGAGCAGACGCTGACCTGCTACAACGGCGTGATTGGCACAGGCTGCGGCAACTGCGACGCGTGCAACCTGCGCGCCCGGGGTTTGAATGAGTATCTGCAGAATAAAGCGGATGTGATGCAGAGCCTCAAGCACAAGTTGCAGCTGAAGTAACTCGATCAAGAGCCGGGTGATATCCAAATGTGGGAGGGGGCTTGCCCCCGATGAGGGAGTGTCAGCAAATGCATTTTTGACTGACACACCGCTATCGGGGGCAAGCCCCCTCCCACAGGGATAGCGGTGAACCAGTGAGTTTCATGCACTGGTCAGATAGCGCTTGAACAACGACCGCGCCCCATACGCCGGCAGGATATTGAAGAACGCAAAGCCGACTTTGATCGCGATCTGCACATAGATCATGCTCAGGATGTCGCTGGTCTGCATCACGCCATAGAAAGCGATAAAGCAGAACAGGAAGCTGTCGATAATGACCGCAAAGAACGTACTGAGGAAAATCCGCAGGTACAGGTACCTGGAGTTGGTCAGTTCCTTGATTTTGCACAGCAGATAAGAGTTGATGTTCTCCGACACCAGGAAGGACACCGACGAGGCGATCAGCACCGACGAGACTTGCAGGATCACGTCGGTGTACGGTCCATCCAGTTTCCAGCCCGGCAGCCCCGGCAGGAAGGTCGAGCCGTAGAGCAGGATGATGATCATCGCGTTACTGGCAAACGCAAACAGGATCGCTCGGCGTGCCAGGCGCAGCCCGAAGTTTTCGTTCAGCAGGTCCACGATCAGAAAGGTCAGGGGATACAGGAACGTGCCCGGCGTCACGATGATGCCCATCGACTCCAGGTAGATCGGTTTGGTCGCGGCGATACTGGTAAAGATATAAAACGTGAACAGCAGCAGATTCAGGATGATGTATATCATCCATGAGTTTTCATTGCGGTCGTTCATGTCGTAGGCCGTGAGCGCACCGCCTTGTGAATAGAACTTCTTGTAGAGGTTCTTGATTTCCATCCTGTTGAAGTTGTCCATCATTTCGCTGTTGAGCACTTCACTGAGCTTGATCCTGATGACCTTGCCCGTGTCGATCACCATGATCACCGCCAGGCGCTTGTCATTTTCAAACCCCAGCAGCTTGTATTTGCTGTTTTCAACCGGTGCCTCAAGCCTGTTCATTGAAGCGCTCCTCGAAGATATCGCCGATGACACACAGGCGATCCGAGTTCGCACAGGGTTCAAGGGTAATGAAGAGCTTTTGGGTGGCGCGGTCGTACACCAGCTTTTCCTTGTCGTCGCTGCACGCGCCTTTTTGAACGATCAGCAGGTCCCCTGGCTCATTGAGACCGGTAATGGCGTGCTCCAGCAGTACGCCGATCAAGTTGCAGGACAGGCCGAAGTAGTAAGTCAGCGGGAACAGCGTGGACAGCTCACCGATGCGCTTGCCCAGGTGCTGCATGACCTGGCTTTCCTTGAGCACAGGCACCGCCGCCGGGTTCATGTTGCCCAGGGGTGAAGCATGGCTCTCGATGATTTCCTTGGCTTCAAAATTGATGGTTTCGATTTCTTCGTAGGAGACGCCGAAGAAGTCGGAGATTTTGCGCAGGGTCGACTGTTGTACGTTGGCGACCTTGCCTTCGAGGATGTTGTAGATGGTAGTCCTGGTCAGGCCGGCGGCGCTGCTTAACGAAAGCTGGGTTTCGCCGCGACTTTTGATCAAGTACCTGATGTTGCTCTTCAGGTGCTCGGTTTTTTCCCGTCTGTGCATCACGTGCTCACCAGTTCCCTTTAGTCATGATCGTCCATTTTTCCTTCGCGAAACCGTGGATCTAGAGCCTGCCACGGGGCTTTTCAACGTCGCGATCGCGAGTGTTACATGTGTGTTGCTCAACAATAAAGCGCTAAATCAGGCTGCGTTTTCCTCGTCATACTTCTCTGTACGACCCGTAGGAATCATCGTTCGTCTACAAGGAGTAGTTGCCATGGTCAGCGTCAGCCGTCGATCTCTTCTCGCCCTGGGCGCGGCCTTGCCGGTGCTGGGGCGCCTGGATTGGGCTGTCGCCAACCCCACGCCGGTGACCTCTGACACCGTATTGCTCAACTACAACGAAAGCCCCTACGGGCCGTCAACGGCGGCGCTTGAGGCGATGGGGCGGGGCAGTGCGGCAGCAGGACGTTATCCTTACCCGCACCTGTACGCGTTGGCTGCGCTGTTCGCCCGGCAGCAAGGTATTACCGAAGAGCGCGTGGCCGTGTTTGCCGGCTCCATGGCCGCCCTGCGCTATGCCGTGTTGGCGTTCACCCGTCCAACCCGTGGCCTGGTGATGGCCACGCCGTCCTACGAAGTGCCGCGCCAGGCGGCCGCGTCGAACCAGGCACCGGTGCGCGAAGTGAACCTCGATGCCGCGCATGCCCATGATGTACCGGCCATGCTCGCGGCTGATCCCCAGGCCGGCATGCTGTACCTGTGCAACCCCAACAACCCGACCGGTACCCTGACGCCAACCGAGGCCATCCGTCAGGCGCTGGCCAACAAACCCAAAGGCAGCGTGCTGGTGGTGGACGAAGCCTATATCGATTTCTGCGATGCCCCCAGTTGCGTGAGCTGGACCAGCGACCACGACGACCTGCTGGTACTGCGCACGTTCTCGAAAATCTACGGCATGGCCGGTGCGCGCCTGGGCCTGGCAATCGGCCACCCGGCATTGCTGGAGCAACTGGCGGTGTTCGGCGGTGACAATGTGCCGGCGGGTGCCAGCCTGCTGGGTGCCCATGCCAGCCTGGAGGACGTCAAGCTGCTGGGCCAGCGCAAGGCGCTCAATGCCACCGTGCGTGATGAGACTATCGCGTGGCTCAAGGACCGAGGGTTCAGGTGCACGGCCTCGCAGAGCAACTGCTTCATGATCGACGTCAAGCAACCCGCAGAGCAGGTGATCGAGCGGCTGGCTGCACAGAACGTGCTGGTGGGGCGGGTATGGAGCAACTGGCCGCAGTGGGTGCGGGTGACAGTGGGTAACCGGCAGGAGATGGAGCGGTTTCGTCAGGTGTTCGCCACGCAGATCGTGGGTGTCGGCTGAACCGGATACAAAAGGTGGGAACGGAGCACCGCCCCTCCCACAGGGGATCTGCGCTAACTGACCTGCATCAGGACTTGCCCCGTCCCCAACTTCAGTCCTGCTGTGTGACCGGCAATGGATTACTGCTGGACGATGCTGTAGCCATCAAAGGCTGTCTGCTGTTGCAGGGCCGCAATCACGTTCTTGCGGCTCAGCGGCTGTTCAGTGCCGGCGTTATCGACAAAGCTTTCCACCTCCGGCTCGGCTTCATCGCCCTCACCGACAAAGTTGAACCCCAGGAATTCGAATGCTTCACGGTCGACGTTGAGTTTGGAGCGCGGAGTGCGCAGTGGCAGGGTGACACTGGTACCGTCCTTGCTGATCACAAACACCTCGGCTTCTTTCTTGGCACGCGCGGCCTTGCCCTTGCCGGCGCTCGGGTTGCTGATGGCCTGGTGCGACTGGTTCAGCACCTTGAGGGCCAGGCCATAGACCAGTTCCTGGAACTCGGGGTCGTCCTTGAAGCTGGACAGGATGCGGCTGATCGAGAACTTGCTGCTCAAGTCTTCCAGGGCGGCGTTATCGGCCGCTTCGGCGTCCTTCAATTGCTTGAGCCGGCCCATCAGCTCGTACGCCTTGTCATCGTCAAAGGCGTCATGGGCCTGACGGATGGCCAGGCGCAATTCGCGGATCTGGTCGCTTTCCTTGGAGGTGTGAAACGCGTCCAGCACCATTTCGCTGATGATCTTGGCCGCTGGCACATGCTGTGAAAGATTGATGGCGTTCTCGTACTCGGCTTTGGCGTGCAAGGCGGTTACGGAGGCTTCGGCGGATTCAGCGGTGTACGAATCGGACATTGAAATTTCACTACTTCAGTAAACGGGGAGAGACAAAAAAGCGTCGCGCATTTTCAGGGGGCAGGGGAGTCAGGTCAAGGCAACTCATCGAAGGTGAGCCCGCTCAGGTCGCTGGTTTATTCCGACACACCATTCTTCCCCGCCGCCTTGGACCGATACAGCGCCTGATCGGCGCGGGTCATCAGGGCTGCCGGTGACTCACCGAGCTGACGCTCCACCACGCCCAGGCTCAGGGTTATCCTGGCGCCACCCACGGCGGGCATTTCCTGGATTTTATGACGCACCCGTTCGGCCAGTTCCCTGGCCGTCTCCAGGGTACTGTTGGGCAAGACCAGCATGAATTCATCACCGCCCCAGCGCGCCAGCACGTCATCCGCACGCACGCACGCTTCCAGGCCTTCAACCACCCGTATCAGCGTCTGATCGCCTACGGCATGGCCATGTCGGTCATTGATCGGCTTGAAGTCATCGATATCCATGGCCACCAGCGCCAGTGGCAGGCGAAAGCGTTCGGCGCGGCTGCACTGTTCGAGCAATACCTTTTCCAGGCGATAACGGTTGGCGATGCGGGTCAAGGCGTCCCGTCCGGCCAGGGAGCGGTTTTCGTCCAATTGCAGTTGCAGCTGCTGATTGACGCGCGACAATTCAAGGGTGCGCTCCACCACCAGTGCTTCAAGAGACTCGTTACGCTGTTGAAGGCGCTCCATGGAGCATTTGCGCGTATGAATATCGCGGTGCGCACCCACCATGCGCGCGACCGAGTTATCGGGATTACGCGCGATGACGTAGCCCCGGTCTTCGATCCAGAGGTAGCTGCCGTCGCGCTTGCGGCAGCGGTATTCGGCCCGGTATTGGGGCGCGCGTTGGCAGATATAGTCATCAAATCCGCTCATCACCCGGGGGTAATCCTCAGGATGGATCAGGTTCTCCCAGGTGAATACGCTGTTTTCCAGGGAGTGGCGCGAGTAACCCAGCATTTCGTACCAACCGGGATTGCGGTAGACGAAGCCGGTATTGGCATTCCAGTCCCAGATACCGTCGCTGACCAATTCCATGATGGCATGCAACAGGTCGGCGCTGAGGTCGGAAAAGTCATTGCGCGGTATTTCACTGCCGGTTGTATCGTCCATTTACGCGCTTCCTGCGTGAACTGGCTCCCGAGGCCAGCTGTGGTTGACGCCGATACTCCGTGGCTGGCGCTACTGTACAACGCGGCCGGTGTGCTTTGAATAGGGCAGATGTATTGTTTCAGGGGCGTGGCGCGGTCATTTTCGTACGCGGCTTGCCATTCGCGTTGTGCTGAAAAATCGCTTCAGGTTGGCCCTTTTCGTTGAAAAACACCTGACCGATTCCCGCGCAATTCCATAAGCGCTCGCCAGCCTCGGCATGTTCCGGGATATGCGGCACCACCTGCATGGTACGGCGCCGGGTAAACCAGTTGAGCGGTGAGCGCGGGGAGTAGAGCCAGCGGTTGAGACGGTCGAACCATTCCAGCAGACGCGGCGGGAACTCGTTCTTGATGCCGCTGCTGGTGATCTGCCAGATTCTGGGGCCCGCATTGCGGTGGCGAATCAGCACTTCGTAGACAAACGAATAATGCACGTCCCCCGACAGAATCACGTAATTACCGGGTGTACGGGAGTGGCGGAAGATATTGAGAATCACCTGGGCGCTGCCGCGATGGGCCATCCAGTTTTCGGCGTCGACCAATAAGGGGTGGCCGCACCAACTGAAGATTTTCTGCACGGTCTCTATCAGCTTCACGCCAAAGATTGGCGCGGGCGAGACGATGATCGCCGAAGGGTGATCGAGCAGTTCCTGCTGCAGCTCGCTCAAGGCTTCCCAATCCAGCAGGCCGGAGGGTTGCTTGAGCGTGAACTCGCTGCGCCAGCGCCGGGTGCGGGTGTCGAGCACCACCAGCGCGGGGTTGGTGGGTAGTACGTAGTGCCAGTGCTGGAATTTGCGCAGCGCTTCGAGTAATTCGTCCTGCGCGGCTGCGTCCAGATGGTTGGCCCGGGTCTGACGGGTCAACGCTTGGGTTCGGCTCACCAGTTCGCCAAATGCATCGGGCTGATTGCCCCAGCCCTGGCATAGCAGGTAGGCCAGGAGGGCGTTTCCGATGATGCGTCTGGAGAAGGGGTGGCCGTAAGCGGTTTCCTCCCATTGGGCGCTGAGGTTCCAGTCGTCGGTGATGTCATGGTCGTCAAAGATCATCAAGGTCGACAGGTGGGCGAAGACTCGCGCGACCCCCGGCAGCCCATCGCGGAATCCTTCGACCCGGACCTCTTCGCTGGCATAGCGCTGCTGTCGTTCCAGGCTCAGGGGCGGGCTTTGAAGCGTGATCAGCGTCCAGGGCGTGGGTGACCACACCAGCAGGTACATCGCGATGACTTCGGCAAAGGTCACCAGATGATTATCGGCGGTGCTGCTGGTGAAAATCGGCTTTTTCACGCCACCAAAGAAGCGTTCGCGCAACGTCTCATTGCTGTCCAGTGCCGGCAGCAAGTCGGCACGGTGATAATAACTGGCGGGATGCCGGTAGAGGCTTGCGCTGTCATCGACCACGGCGCCTTCGAGGTATTCATCGACCAGGCCCAGCCGTGCAATCAGCCCATGAATCGCACGGAGCATCGGCCCGGCGACATCGTCGGCGTAAACCTGATCGCCGCTCATCATCAGCAAGGCCGGACGTTCGACCGGGGTTTGGGCGTCGGCCAGCAGACGGTCGACGCACAGCAAACCGTCATTGGCACTGTGATGGGGTTTGCGGCATGAGCCGTGCACCAACTGATGGATACGGCTATGCAGGACGAAACTGGGGTATTGGTGGTCGGCGTACAGGAGGTGCGGTGCCCACTCGGCGATGCCAGTATCGGCGAAAACCAGGTCGTAGCCGATCGCCACGTCCAGCGGCAGCGCTTCGTCCAGTGACACATCGATCAAGTGAATAAATGCGTGACGCCCGACGGGTACGACGTTGCAGTCAAGGATAATCTCCAGTGTCCGCTCGGGCAGATGCAGCTTCAGCGTCAGTTCCAGTGCTCGACTTCCTACCAGCCACAACACCAGGCGCCGAGCTTCGAGGCGTCGCAGCAGAGGGCCCGCCAGAACGGCGGGCAGTGTGTCGGAATGCGGCATGCAGGCAGTGGTCCGGGGCAGGATTGAACCAGTGAGTTTAAGCGAGTGAATGTCATGGTTTTGTTATCGGGGGGTACGAAGGGCCGTACACGGCCCCTCGTACGCGCCCGGTTAGAGAACGTTGCCTCGACCCAGGCTGTCCAGCCCACCGCCCTTGGTTTTGCGTCGGTCATCGGCCGCCATGCCTTCAGGCTCGAAGGCATTTTGTTGCGTGGCGGTGGAGTCGATGCTGCGCTTCGTGCGTTGGGGCCCTGCATCATCCTGCTGCAGAGGTGGGTATTGAAAGCTGCTCAGTGAATGATTGATTCCGCTGACCATGGATGTTTCCTTCTATGAGTAGAGGATGACTTCGCCTATCGGAGCGAAGCAAGGCCTACCTTAATAGCGGCCCGCAAGGGCCGCTATAAACGCGTTGCTGCAAGATATGACTGCAACTGACGAGCGTTTTTTAGAAAGGGTCCCGCCCATGCTCTACCGCATCAGGTGTACGAATCTTCAATCATCTTGGGTACCGTAAACCGGAACTCACTCCCTCGGCCCACCTCACTTTCGGCAACGATCTTGCCGCCATGGGCCTGGACGATGCCCTGGGTGATGTACAGTCCCAGGCCGCTGCCGGTGGGGTTGTTTTCGGTCTGCGTCCAGTAGCGGTCAAACACATGGGGCAATTGTTCCGGCGCTATGCCTTCGCCCGAGTCACGCACCGAGAACACGATTTCTTCGCCATTGCTCATGGCACTGATGCCGATATTGCCCTGGCGTGGGGTGAACTTGATGGCATTGCCGATCAGGTTCGACAGGACCTGGAACAGGCGCTCCGGGTCGGCGTTGATCAGCAGGCCGGGCTCGGCGCTGAACGACAGGTCAATGCCTTTCTCCGACGCCAGCGGTGCGAGCAAGGAGTAAGCCTCTTCGAACATCTGGCTGACATCCAGCGCCACCGGCTTGACCACATACCGCCCCGCATCGATTTTCGACGTGTCGAGCAAGTCTTCCAATAGCACATTCATGCGCCCGGCCGCCTGCTGCATGGTATCGATGGCCGAGGAAATCCGCCGTGACGTATGAGGGCCGTCGGAGCTGAAAGCCTTTTGCAGCATGCCGCAGAGCATGGAAATCACGGTCATGGGGTTGCGCAGGTCATGGGACACCACCGCCACCAGCTCTTCACGCGCCCGCACGGCTTGTTGTTCACGCAGCACCTGGCGGGCCAGGTCGTTTTCCAGGGCCGAGCGGCGCAGGTCATTGGCGGCGAACAGGTCGCCATGGCTCCACTTGGTGGAGATGCCGGCCATTTCGACCTTCCAGATTTCAAATGACGTGCGGGGACGAAGGCGCAGGCCGGCGTCGGAGTTTTCCAGGTCCAGCGGCTTTTGCGGATCGCCGCTCCAGTTGATGTTCTCTTTGACTTCCGGGCGGAACCACAGCACACCATTGTCCACAGGCTTGGGCAGTTGCATGGCCAGGACGCCGCTGGCCAGTGCCTGGAACTCGGCGGCCGGGGGGTATGACGAAACCAGATTGTGGCTGGCGAACACCGGTTCGTCGCGTTCCTGCAGCCATTTGTGCAGCGCACGGATCTGCGCCGGTTCCGGGCAGTTACCGTAGCGGTGCAATTGTTTGTTATCAATGATCGCCACGCCGCCTGCCCGCGTCAGGTCCATCAGCAACTGGCCCTGTTGGGCCAGGCCATCGAACACATTGTCCTCCGAGGCCTTCATCGCTTGATCAAGCAGCGCCAGTGCCTGAAGTTTTTCCTCGCGCTGACGGCTCAGTTCCAGGGCTTCCATGGCGCTGATCTGCAACGACAGCACCTGGCCGATGGTCTGGCAGGCGGTGCGTAACTCGTTGGGTACCAGCAGGGGTTCCCGATTGCCGCAGCTGATCAGGCCCCAGAGCTTATCGCTGTCCATCAGCGAGATGCTCATGGATGACAGCACGCCCATGTTCTGCATGTACTGGCAGTGGATCGGCGACACACTGCGCAGGGTGGCAAAGCTCAAATCCAGCGGTTCGCCGTTATCTGGCCGCAGCCTGGGCACCAACGGGACTGGCTCGTAGGCCGCATTGGGAATAATCCGTAGCCAGTTGGTGCGATACAGCTCGCGAGCCTGCTCCGGGATGTCGGACGCAGGGAAGAACAGCCCGTTGAAAAGCTCCATGGACGGCGCCGACGCTTCGGCGATCACCTGGCCATGGCCTTCGTCTTCGAAACGGTAGATCAGCACGCGGTCGTAACCGGTCATGGCCTGAATTTCATTTACGCTGATTTCGTACAGCGCCTGCAGGGTTTTCGCCGCCTGCAAACGTTGCAGCATCTTGCCCAGGTTACTGGTGCGGCCGTTTAACGCGCGCGGGCGAAAGTCCTTGAGCCGCGGCTCGAACTCCAGTACCAGCACGTCCTGGTGGCGGTGCAGCAAGCCTTCGAAATCCGCACCGTTGAGGGTGACGTGCAACGGTGGCATGTCGAAAAAGGTATTGGTCCGGGCCATGACCTGCACGGCCTGGGCGTGTTCGGTGCCGATCAAGCTGTGCAGCGGCTGGCCGAGCAGCGTTTCGGGCGCACGGCCGAACAAGGTGCCGACGTTGGCGCTGACCTGGATGATATTCAGGCCGGGCTCCGACAGGGTCAGCAGCGCACCGTGGGGCTGGATCGCCCCGGGAAAGCGGATGGGCTCGTTGGCACAGTTGGCAAGCAGCTCTTCAAAATCTTCGGTTTTCATAGCAGTACCTCCTGGCTGTCGAGCCATTGCTCAAAGCAGCTGAATGTCGAGCGGGCGGCGTTCACGGCGCATTGTTTTGCGGGCGCGTCCAACGGCTGGTCGCCCAGATAAACAAGAAAGTCTTTCCAGCGCCGCCCGGTCTCTACCCCGTAGATGTCGAGAAAGGCGCCGCCGTTGTCGGCATTGACGCCCAGGCGCTGAGCCATTTCACGACGAAGCACCTGGCCACCCAGCGTCGCACCCTCCAGTACATACAGAGCACCGAGGCAGGCGGCGGGGGTGTCGAGCGTTGGCAGTTGCGTGCAATGGGGCAGGGTGTCGATGGCCTGATCATCCAGGCCCAGCGCGTGGAGGTCACTGACCAGTATCGGTGTTTTCACACGCATTGCGGTATCAAGCCCTTCGGGAATCAAGCCGCTGCCGTACAGTGCAGCCTCCATAGGCTGATAAAACCCGAAGTACGCCTGCAGCAGATGCCGGTACCCCTGCGCATCAAGGCGATCGGAGAAAAACGGCAGGCGTTTTTCCAGCGCGGTATGCAGCAAGGCCGTGCCTGTGCGCAACGCTTCCAGCAGTGGGGGCGCATCGACGTCATGGGCCTGAGAATGCATTCAGTAAGCTCGAACTGTGGGCCTCTCGGCCATGAGTGACGCGCGGAAAAGGGCGACGATTCTACACAACTCGCAGTCAGTAACTAAACGCGCAAGGCGAAAAGGCTGACTAACGGATCAGAAATGTCGCTCCTTGCGTCATTAATGGACCGATGGTTTCACCGGGAAGTTCGCTCAAGGTGATATCGCGACGCTATCAATGCATAGCCAAACCCTGCTGATTCAGCGCTGTTTGCACGCAGTCAATCAGATGCTGGGTACTCCAGGGCTTGGGCAGGAATCGCACCGAGCCGCCCAATTGTGCCGCCAGATGGGCGTTGCCGGACGTCAGCACCACCTGCACCGTCGGCCAGCGGTGCGCCACCACCTTGCTCAAGTCAAAGCCATTGAGCAAACCCGGCATTTGAATATCGCTGACAATCAGGTCCACGGGGTCATCGCCCCGTTCCAGATAAATCATCCCGTCGTCCGCCGAAGGGAACGACGTCACCGACGCGCCGAAGTCCTCCAGCACATCCACCATTAACGCCCGAATGATTTCGTCGTCTTCCAATACTAAAATCGATGGCCGAGCCATGATCCTTACTCCACCATCAGGGTTCAGTAGGGTTGAGTGGAAGCTGCGGGCATAGGTTCGATTGGATGTTTTTTAAACGATGGGTGGTCGTTTGGCGGTGTGCAGGAATGTGGCTGAGGGCGTTGCTGTGTAAACAGGCATAATTGGCATCAACACTCGACGCGGAGCTGTCCGATGAAGTATGCCTTGTTGACCCTCGCCCTGATGCTGACCACCGGCCAGGCCGCCGCCGCCGGCGATGCGGAAGCGGGCGGCAAGCTCTTCGCCAAGACCTGCGGCGGTTGCCACAGCATTGGCGAAGGCGCCCGTGGCGGTTTTGGGCCGCAACTGAACGGCATCATTGATCGACCTGCCGGCACTACGGCGGACTATCAGTATTCGGAGGCGATGAAGACCTCGGGAGTGGTCTGGACCCGGGACAAACTGGCGGCCTACATTGAAGATCCGAAATCGGTTGTGAAAGGGACGCGGATGATTTTCTGGGGCATCAGTGATCCGGAGAAGATTGAAAATATATTGGCGTATCTTGAGACGTTTCAGCACGAGTGATGGCGTAGAGGGTTGTCGGCGTATGTCTAGCCTTCAGGCGTTAAGTTCTCAACCCTGTGTAAAGCCTGTGCGAATACCACACCATTGAAGGTATGGGTGCAGCAGTCGTAAAAGGGGTCCATAAGCTCGGGCGTCAGTTGCGGGTTGACCTTCTGTAACAGGCCGGCCTCGTCTACCCACAAGCCGCTGTAATAGCTGTTCTCATCCGTTCTCACATACTCCTGCTTGTCGCTTTCATGCAGCGCAACCATCCAGAACACCGGCTCCGGACGATCCAGGCGGGCGTTGGCTTCGCTGAAAACCTTGCTCCATGGGTGGCCGACTTTGGACAGGAGAAACCGAAATAGCGGTGTGTAATCAAAGCCGTGTCGTAGGTGACTGTGCATGGAACCTCGATTTGCCAAGGTGTTTCTTTCACTTTTTGTGTTCCGTTCATACCGATAAGCGCGACAGCTGCCGTGACGCACACCGTGGGTTCTAGAGTTGAAGGAGCGGTAGAGGAGAGGCTTTTGCAGGGTAGGTCTCATTGCATCACGATTCCTTGTTCGACTGCTTCGGGGGCGGTGGCCAGGCGCCTTGATAGTGAAAAGAAATCTGGAAGTCGAAAATATCTGGCTCTATCACCCGCCGGAAATGTGGCTGAAGAATCGCTATCCAGCTTGGGAGAACATCAAACCCTCCAGAATAAATTTGCGGTTCCTCGTGTAAATCGAGTTTGTTAAGAATGCTGTCGTCTTCCTCAAAGTCTGCTGAGTATTCAGCTGCCTCCAAATTTTCTGTTTGTTTGTTGAACCATTGCAGCCGTAGTTTCATTGCCATAGAGAACGCTCCACTTACTTTTCTATACGTCTTTCATCTTTTGCCGGCCCCCGCCGCTCGCCGGTATAGGGATCAAATGACCCTAGATGTTTCACATCACTGTATCGGTAGACTTCCAGCTCACCTTGTTCTGAGTCCCACTCAAAAAGTCTTTTTCCTTTCGCATCCTTCCAGCGCTCCCGAAGCCCGCCACCGTTGCGTTTTCGCGTCTTTCTCTTCTGTTCTATCAAACCAGGGAAGCCAGTAATGTCCTCGGTCTTGGGGGCCGGGAAGTAACCATAATCTGGATTTTTCGAGCCCTTGCGAGTCTCATTTACCACCAGATACAGCGGCTGAACGCCCGACCCCACCGGGAACACCAGAATAAAATCCCGGTACTCCGGCGGATAAACCGGATTCACCAGAATCTGCGCGGCCTTCTCCGTCGGCGGGTAAATCCAGATCACCGGCGCTTGCGGCGCAGCCTCCAAGGCTGGAATTCCCAGCGTGTCACTGGGATCAACCGCAGGCGTCCAGATCAACTCGACTCCCTCACCCAAATCCGCCACAAACTGCTCGTCGCGGGCTTGGAACTGCACCACATCGATCATCTGCCAACTCGGATGGTTGCCGGTGTAAAAACCATACCCCTTGAGCGTACCGTCCTCGCGTTGTTCGACATGCAAACGCATCTGCGACCGCGCCCGCTCCATCGAGCGCAACTGCTCCTCACTGTAGAGCGCGCTATCACCCAGATCAGACGGCCAGGCCAGCGCCACCAAACCGGCCAACAGGCCACCGGCGACAGACCCGACGGCAGTCGCCGCCGATTCCCACACCGCCGAACGCAACGCCAACTGCCCCAAGCCGGCGGGCAACGCGCTGCCGCCGATCCTGCGCAAGGCCACCGCGCCTCGGCCGTCCAGTTCGCGCCCACCCAGCAGGCTGAAATGGGCGTACTCCTTGACCAACTCCAGCGGGACATAACCGGTGGGGTCTGCGTAGCGGGTGAAGCCGTCCGGCAATTGGCAAGGCTTGATAAAGACGCAGCCGACAGGTTTGGCCGGCGTGGGGGCTGGGGCAGGGGAGGGTTCGTATAGATCAATCGCCGGCGAATAGGGTGCCCGCGACGGTTGCGGTGTCAGGATTCGCTGTCTGCGTAGCGCTTCTTCAGTAGGTGGATAAGAACGTTCTGACATGACCGGCTCACTTCCTTGTGCGAGGGAGTGAGCCTACGGGGGGATATCACGGGGCTGGAATTGGCAGTGTTCGATGGGGAGTGTGGGAAAAGTAGACAGTAACTTCAGCGGGTTTCGAATATTGCGATTTTCGTTTGTTTCGTTTAGCTTGAGCTCAATTGAACTATGTGACGACGGAGTAGCATCATGATCACCCCGCACCTCCCTAAAACAATTCCTCCGCTGGAAAAGGAAGTTGAAGCCGCCGTTCAGGGCCAGCGCGAATTGGCCTCATTGCTGTCGACCAAATTCGACACTCAACGCATCGATATCTTCGACAAAGAAGACAAACCCCACTCCCTTGTACTCCCCACATCCGCGCTACGTCTGCTGGTTGATATTTTGGGTGAGCTGGCGCTGGGCAATGCCGTCAAGGTTGTACCCGTCCATGCTGAGTTGACCTCCCAGGAAGCTGCCGACCTGCTTAACGTTTCACGCCCGCACCTGGTGAAGATGCTGGAAGAAGGCGCCATTCCTTTTACGAAGACGGGTCGCCATCGGCGTATCCGGTTTTCAGATTTGATGGCGTTTAAACAGCAGCGCGATGCAGAAAGCCAAGAGGCGATGGAGGCGTTGGTACGGCAGGCTCAGGAGTTAGGCATGGGGTATGACCTATGAGGTGTTCGCCGTTCACTGCGGTATACGATGCTTGTGTTCTTTACCCGGCAGCACTCCGGGATCTGTTGATGTGGCTGGGATTGTCTGGTCTGTATCGAGCGCGATGGACCAGCCAGATCCATGAAGAGTGGAAGCGCAATGTGCTAAAAAATCGCCCCGACCTTACTTCGGAGCAAGTGGATAACACTTCAACGATGATGGACAAGGCTATACCCGACGGGCTGGTGACAGGGTATGAGGAGTTATGTTCGAGCCTGGATTTGCCCGATCCTGATGATCGTCACGTACTGGCGGCGGCGATTCGTAGTAAGGCGGAGGTCATCGTTACGTTCAACTTGAAAGACTTCCCATCGCATATCTTGGCTGCTTATGACATTGAGCCAATGCACCCACATTTTTTTGATCGGGATGCAGTAGCCGAACCGTATTGGTAGTAAAAAAGACCTTGGCACACCGAGGTCTCTTTTGTCCGCTGATCAAGTCAGCAGATGCTTTGAAATCAACCGTGAAATCTCGACAATCGACGTCTTCCCGGTAAATTCAAACTTCACCTTGCCCAACGACGAAAAGTAAATCTCCAGCTCCGAATCCAGATCAAACGTACCCGACGTCTCCACCGAATACGCCACGATGTTCTTGTACGGCAGCGACGTGAAGTCCTTCTTGCTGCCGGTAATTCCCTGCACATTCACCGCGATAATGCGCTGGGTGGTGAACACCACGCCGTCGCGCATGGCCTTGTACGCATCCACCACTTCCTCGCCATCGAGCAGCAATGCCGCCACGCGTTCGGCGTATTCGTTGTTCTGTTTGAGCTTGAAGAAGCCTTTGTTGTTGAAATCAATCATGTGCCTGCCCTCGGGTGAATGGTGCGCTCGGTGTATGACGTTTTGCGCGCGGATCTGTATCTGACGCGCGCGGTTTGAACGCCCTACCATGGCGTCCAACCCTACAGCGTTGCAGGAGCCAAATCATGCCCGAACTGTCCAGCTGGCTTGCCTATGCGCTGATATCCCTGAGCATGGTGCTGACGCCCGGCCCGAACATGATTTACCTCATCTCACGGTCGATCTGCCAGGGGCGCGTCGCCGGGTTTATTTCCCTGGGCGGCGTGGCGTTGGGGTTTCTGGTTTATATGTTGTGCGCGGCCTTGGGGATTACCGCGTTGGTGATGGCGGTGCCCTTTGCCTACGACGCGCTGCGGTTTGGCGGGGCGCTGTACCTGGCCTATCTGGCCTGGCAGGCGCTCAAGCCGGGTGGCCGTTCGCCGTTCCAGGTGCACAGCCTGCCCCAGGACAGCCCGCGCAAACTGTTCACCATGGGCCTGGTGACCAACCTGCTGAACCCCAAGGTTGCGGTGATGTATCTATCGCTGTTGCCCCAGTTCATCGACCCGAACGGCCATGGCAGTGTGCTGATGCAATCTCTGGTGCTGGGCTTCACGCAGATTCTTATCAGCGTGAGCGTGAATGCGGTGATAGCCACCCTGGCGGGCTCCATCGCCGTATTTTTCGTCACCCGGCCGGGCTGGCAGGTGGTACAGCGTTGGCTGATGGGGTCGGTGTTGACGGGGTTGGCGGTGCGGATGGTGGTGGAAGGGCGCAAGTAGCTCAGCGCGCCATCACGTTTACGATCACATGCAAAATGAACTCAGGGCCGTAGCACGGTTGCCCATGTTCATCCTCGATCCGCCAGATGGAAGTGACTGCGCAGGTTTCCTTGGGCGCGGCGAATTCCATCGTGATATGCACGGGTTGGCCAGGCAGTGTTTCTGCGATGAGGATTTCGTTGTTAAGGCTGCGCAGATGCGTGTCCATGACGACTTCCAATGGCGCGCCCATGGCGGTGCGCCGTGCGATGACGTACTCACCGTCAACGCGCACCAATCTTCGTCCACGCCATGGACGTGTGCCGAGGTTCTGGATTTCCCAGGTCTTATGAAAAGTCTCACTGGGCATTACCACGGTTTGATCGGGGGTGGTGACGTCTGCATTGAATACGGCGATGTCACTGGGGTCGCGTAGGCCGATGGCGCGGTTCGTGGCTGCAGTTGAATAAGCATCGACGGGTGCGCCAGTCAGGTCGGCAAAATAGCGAAACAGTAGCAGCGGTGAAACCTGAAGCGCCTTGGCGAGTTTGATCAGGGTGCGAACCGAGGGATCTTGAGATACGCCGCTGGCCAAGCCGTACAGATAGGTTCTGGAAATTGCGGCTTCCCTGGCCAGGGTGGTCATGGATTTACCCAACTCTCGACTGCGTCGTACAACGAGGGAGCGGAGGGTGTCGCGAGTTCGTATGCTCATATTCGATTGCTATCCCTAGTGCTTGGAAAGGCCCACACGTTGTTCGCCAAAAAAGACAACCTGACCACCGTTGCGGGTAATACGCAATGCACACTTGCGACCTGCTGGTGATGTTGTGAAGGACATGGATTGGTCGCTTTCTGGTTGGCTATATCCAGTGTCGTAGTTTCTCGCATGCTTGCGAACCTAGTGTTTGTTGTATTCCTTTACGTCTACCTTTGGATATAGCGATGACTCAATTAAAGACGTGCTGCGCTTCCATTGCTCGATCAGGTTTCGGCACTTTGCAATTACCGGAAGCCATGCTGCAGGACTACAAACAAATTGTTGATGGATACTCAGCAATATCCCATGCCACCAAAGCGTCATTTTCTTTCAGCCAGGACACTGACGGTTTTTTCCCTTTCGGTGCCGAATACTCAAGTGTTGAGGAACATCCTGACCTCTGTGAGCGATTCTGTTATTGGCAGGCGCATGCGTCGAAAAGAAATGGTTTTGAATTTACTCGGAGCGATTTTTTTGCGGCTGTAGAAATTTTTGAGCGCCAGGTCAGCGAGTTGGCTCAAGAGTTGATGGACGGTATATGCAGCGAGTTTGGAGTATCTCCACTTGCCCCTTTTCGCTCGGCGTCCTACGTGCAGTTGTGTGTTTATCGTGCTCAGGCTGCAAGCATTGAGCGGCGGTTCGTCCAGGACCCCCATGAAGATGGCCACATGCTGTCGCTTATCAAGCCTAGCCGCGAAGGGCTGGTGTTGGTGAAGGGGCTCTCGCTTGAGCCGGTGCGTCTTTTGGAGAATGAGATTGCGGTGCTAGCAGGGTCTTTACTCACTGAGCTGTCCGATCACGCAATTCCTGCGGCTTATCACGCGGTCCTCGCACCTCAGAAGCCGGTGGACAGAAGCTCGTTGATTTATTTTGTTAACCCGAATCCTGAGCAAGTGCTGACCAGCTTTTTCCGCAGGCAGAGAATCGATTTGAGTCGTTCCGTAAACGCCCGTCACATCGGCTTCGGTAATCAACCTATTCAACTCCTGTAACTATCTCCTCGGGCACGGACACTCCATGGCTCCCTACTTCAGTGCGCTCTACCTCGAAGGCTTGCTTTTAGGTATGGGTTTGTTCGCCGCCCCCGGCCCCAAAGACACCTTGGTAATCCGCCAAGGTGTCAGCCGTGGTCCCGTCTGGGGCGTGGTCGCAATTTGCATAGTGGCCGACGTCCTGCTGATCGCTCTCGGCATCACTGGGTTAGGTTCGATTTTAGAGCGTCGTCCAACATTGGTAGCGCTGTTGCTACTCTCCGGCGCGGCGTACTTGCTCTGGTTCGGTGCTCAGCGCCTATTGGCTTGCCTGCGTGATCAATCGATGCCGGACACCCACGGCGGGAACTCGCAACGGGGGTTGTTGCGCACGGCGGTAGTGCTGGGGTTCGCCAACCCCTACGCATGGCTTGATACGGTGGTGCTGATCGGTTCCATTGGTGCTGCGAAACCGGCAAGCCAGCAAGCACTGTTTGCCGCGGGCGCCATGACGGCATCGCTTATATGGTTCGTGGTGCTGGCGCTGGGCTGTCAGCGGTTGACGGGGTTGTTTCGAACGCCGGCAGTCTGGCGTTGGTTGGACGCGGGTGTTGCGATCTTGATGGTGTATTTGGCCAGTATGCTGATCGCCGATTCACTGGATGTCTTTGAGGTAGTCCTTAAGTAGGCTGAGTGGCAAGGACAGTTCATCAAGGTGAGAGACGCCTTGAACATCAGCGGATAGTTTTTGCAGTTCTCGCCCCAGTACCGTGTCGGTACCGCCTAAGGCAATCAATGCTTGTGCAATGCACTCATCAAGCTTCACCTGAATCCCCGCCAAATCCCCCTGGCGCACCAACAACCCAAACACCTCGCGGTCGTACGCTTCCATCACCGGATCATCGCGCAAAACCGGGCTGCCGCCGTCCGTCTCGTGCACCAGCTTCAGTGCATAAAGCGCAACCGCTTCCAGCGTCAATTCCATGGTTTTGGTTCCTGCGGTTTTTTGGGGGGGCGATGATCACTGTTCTGCGCGGGAAAAAAAAGACCCTGATGTTTTGAACCGTTTGGTTTGCGTACTCTTTGCCTTACAACTTTAAACGCGAAACCACAGTACACAACTCTCCCGCCAGCAGTGAACTGTCTTCTGCCGTCACCGCGATGTCTTCTATGGCCTCAACCTCGCACCACTTAGCGATACCTATCCGTTCGGCTAGTTGCGCTAGTAAAGGGTGGAAAAAGTCCATGATTCGCGCCACTGTTACCCGCTGATCAACCCTGCAAATTGGTGAGTGATGGATTACGCCACCCTTGAAAGCTTGCGCACGCACCATCCGGCCTGGCGCCTCTTGCGTTCGGACCATGGGCCGCTGGTTGCGAGTTTTTTACATCGTGCGTTTGTCGCGACCAACGTTCGGACTGTTCCTGCTGCCGATCTGGCCGAGTCGCTGGAAGACGAGCTCTATGTCTTGCGCCGGCAGCTGGATGACGATGTTTTCCCCAAGTCTGCTTTGCAGTACCTCAATGAATGGGCCAGTCCGGAAAAAGGTTGGCTGCGCAAGTTCTATCGTCAAGACGATGATGAACCGCAATTCGACCTGACCCCGTCCACCGAGAAAGCCATCGCCTGGTTGGCCACCCTCGCCGAGCGAGGATTCGTCGGTACCGAGTCGCGCTTACTGACGCTGTTCGAGCTGCTCAAGCAAATGAGTGAAGGCAGTGAAACCGACCCGGCCAAGCGCGTTGCCGATTTACGTAAGCGCCGTGATGAGCTGGATGCGGAAATCGCACAAATTCTGCGCGGTGACGTGCCGCTGCTTGACGATACGGCGCTCAAAGATCGCTTTCAGCAATTCACGCAGTTATCACGGGAGTTGCTGGCTGACTTTCGCGAGGTCGAGCATAACTTTCGTCTGCTCGACCGCCGTGTGCGGGAGCGGATTGCCTTGTGGGAAGGTGCCAAAGGCGCGTTGCTCGAACAGATCATGGGCGAGCGCGACGCTATTTCCGATTCGGACCAGGGCCGTAGTTTCAGGGCGTTTTGGGGCTTTTTGATGTCGAGCAGTCGTCAAGAGGAATTGACGCGGATGCTTGACCGTGTGCTGGCCCTGGCACCGGTGATGGAACTCAAGCCGGATATTCGTACCCGGCGGGTGCATTACGACTGGCTTGAGGCCGGCGAGCACACTCAGCGCATGGTCGCGCAACTGTCCCAGCAATTACGGCGCTTTCTGGACGATCAGGTCTGGCTGGAAAACCGCCGCATCATGGATATTTTGCACGGGGTTGAAGCCAAGGCGCTGGGCCTGCGTGAGCAAGCGCCGGCAGGGGCGTTCATGGACATGGCCGACGTGGCCGCCAGTATTGAATTGCCCATGGAACGCCCGCTGCACACCTTGAGCGTAAAGCCCGACTTTGCCGGTATCGCGGTGCAAGTCGGCGACGAACATATCGATATCAGCGCATTGTATAACGACCAGACGGTCGATCTGGTTCGGTTGGCCGCTCATATTCAGCAAACCTTGCAGCTACGCTCGCAAGTTACCTTGCATGAGCTGACTCGGTTGCGGCCCTTGCAGCAGGGGTTGGCCGAATTGGTGGCGTATCTTCATTTGGGCAGTGAAACCTTTACCACCGTTGTCGACGACACTCAGGACGAGCCGATTGCGTGGGTCGCGACGGATCGTGATGGCCATTCGGTTCAGAAGCACGCACGGTTGGCGCGCGTTATTTTTGTGAGGCAAGGATGAGCGAAGAGCAACCCGCATCGGGTGAGGTCATGGACAGTGGCGCGGCGGATTTGTCGACGCTGCTGGTTGTGCTGCTTAAAGGGGTGATGTATCACGAAGCCGACGAGCGCTTGTGGAGCGTATTGCTCAACTTGCAGACGCGGGTGCGCGACTACGTGACCGTGTTGGGTTTGGAGCTGATGCTGGATGAGGCCGAAGGCTACGCCTTTTTGAGGAGCCGAACCGAACCTGCAGACGATGAATCGACGGTTCGCGTACCGCGCCTGATTGCGCGCCGGCCGTTGTCATTTCCGGTCAGCCTGCTGCTGGCTTTGCTGCGTAAAAAACTCGCGGAATTCGATGCCAGTGGCGGTGAAACACGGCTGGTGCTGACCCGCGATGACATCGTCGAACTGATTCGCGTGTTTCTGCCCGACAGCAGCAACGAAGCGCGGCTGGTCGATCAGATTGACACGCATATCGGCAAGGTCGTCGACCTGGGTTTTTTGCGGCGTCTCAAGAGCAGCAGCGGCCCCCTCAGTTATGAAGTACGGCGCATTCTGAAGGCGTTCGTGGATGCTCAGTGGCTGTCTGAATTCGACACCCGCCTGAGTGAGTACCGTGCCCATCTGTGCGGCGAGAGCCCTGCCGCGCCACACAGCGAACCGGAGGTGGTTCCATGAGTGACTTATTGCTACCCGAGCTGGACTTTATCGGCGATGACAGCCTGTCAGGCTTTCGCCTCAAACGCCTGGAAGTCTTCAACTGGGGCACCTTCGATCAACGCGTGTGGACGCTGTTGCCCGAGGGCAGAAACAGCCTGCTGACAGGCGATATCGGCTCAGGCAAGTCGACGCTTGTGGATGCGTTGACCACCCTGCTGGTACCCACTCAACGGATTGCCTATAACAAGGCCGCCGGCGCAGAAAACAAAGAGCGCAGCCTGCGCTCCTATGTCCTGGGTCATTACAAATCCGAGCGCAGTGACGTCACCGGTGCCGCCAAACCCGTCGCCCTGCGTGACCACAACAGCTACTCGGTGATTCTGGGGGTGTTTCATAACGCCGGCTACGATCAGACGGTCACCCTGGCCCAGGTGTTCTGGATGAGAGACGGGCAAAGCCAGCCCGAGCGCTTTTACGTCGGCGCTGAGCGCGACCTGTGCATCACCGCGGACTTTGCCGACTTTGGCTCGGACATCCCGCAACTGCGCAAGCGCCTGCGTAACAGCGGGGCGGATATTCAGGACAGTTTCCCCAAATACGGTGCGTGGTTCCGGCGCCGCCTTGGCATTGATAACGAGCAGGCCCTGGAGCTTTTTCATCAAACCGTCTCGATGAAGTCGGTGGGTAACCTCACCGATTTTGTGCGCAGCCACATGCTTGAACCCTTTGATGTTGCCGCGCGCATCGCTGCGCTGATCGCCCACTTCGATGATCTGAGCCGTGCCCATGAGGCCGTGCTCAAGGCTAAGCAGCAGCGCGTGTTGCTGGAGCCGCTGGTGGCCGATTGCGACAAGTACCAGGGCCTGTGCGCAGAGCAGGACGGCTTGCGTGATTGTCGGGAGGCGCTCAAGCCCTGGTTTTCCGAACTCAAGCTGACGCTGTTGGATCGACGCCTGCAACTGCTGGCTCAGGATCAACAGCGGCTCGGCGCGCAAAAGGAGCGTCAGATCGAGCAGCGTGATCGTCAGCGCCAGGACGTGGAATCCATCAAGCGGGCGGTGGCCGAGCAGGGCGGTGATCGTCTCGAGCAGTTGGCGATAGACATACGCAAGTACGATACCGAGCGCGAACGCCGCCAACAGCGAGCGCAGCGCCACGGGCAATTACTTGCCGCTGTGGGCGAGTCACCGATTGACGATGAAGCGGCGTTCACCCGTCTTGGACAACAGTTGCAAACCCGTCGAGAACAGTCGGGCACCCAGGAAGCCGACCTGCAAAACCAGATCACCGAATGGGGCGTCTCGTTGCGCCAGGGCCGGCTTGAGCACGCGGCACTGGAGAGTGAAATCACCAGTCTCAAGGCGCGGCGCAGCAATATCCCCGATGCGCAGATCAAGTTGCGCACGGCCATGTGCCTGGCGTTGGGGTTGGCGGAAGACGTCATGCCCTTCGTCGGCGAACTGTTGCAGGTGCGCGAAGACCATCGCCCGTGGGAGGGCGCCATTGAGCGCGTGCTGCACAATTTCGGCCTGGCGCTGTTGGTGCCGGATGAACAGTACAACCAGGTCGCCGCCTGGGTGGATAAAACCCACTTGGCGGGTCGCCTGGTGTATTTCCGCGTACGGTCCGGTCGGCAGTCCGATGCGCCGGATCTGCATCCACAGTCGCTGGTGACAAAACTCAGTGTTAAACCCGACTCGGCGTTTTACGCCTGGCTGCTGCGCGAACTGAGCCATCGTTTCAATTACGCCTGCTGCGACACACCGGAACAATTTCGTCGAGAGGTGCGTGCCCTGTCGTTGTCGGGGCAGATCAAGGGCGCTGGTGAGCGGCATGAAAAGGATGATCGACATCGGCTGGATGACCGCAGTCGGTATGTGCTGGGCTGGAGCAACGCGGAAAAAATCGTTGCGCTTGAGGCGATAAAAGAACGGCTGCAAGGGCAATTGGCCGATATCGGCGCACAGATCGCCAATGCCGAAAAACGGCGCAGCCAGTTGCGTCAGCAGCTTGAATCGTTGGCGGCGCTCAATGAATTCACTGACTATCGGGACATTGACTGGGCGGAGTGTGCAACCCTCGTGGCGCGCTTGCAGGATGAAAAAGCCACGCTGGAAGCGGCCAGTGACACCTTGCTGCAACTGACCGCCCAACTGAAAACCATGCAAGACACGCTGGGGCAGACGGAAGAAGAAATCTCCAGGCTCGACAAGGAATTGGGGAGCGTGCAGGCCAAGCACGAAGTCGCCACCGCGCTTCGCGTCGAAACCTTCAACTTGATCATCACGATCGCAGACGCCACGCGGCTCCATCTGGAGGCCCTGCGTGCCCAGGTGCTGGGCGAGCGGCTGTTGACCGTTGAATCCTGCGATAACGCCGAACGCGAAGTGCGTGAAGCCCTGCAAGGCAAAATGGACGCCGAAGCCAAAGCACTGGAGCGTCTGCGCGACAAAATCATCCGTGCGATGGCGGCGTTCAAGGAAGCCTACAAGCTGGAAACCAACGAGTTCGATGCCGACCTTAACGCCGTCGACGAGTACAGCAACCTGTTGGATCAGCTCATCCGTGACGATCTGCCGCGTTTTGAGCAACGCTTCAAGGAACTGCTCAACGTCAACACCATCAATGAGATCGCCAACTTCAACGGGCAACTGGCGCGGGAGCGGGAGACCATCAAGGAGCGTATTGACCTGATCAATCAATCCCTGGGGCAGATCGACTACAACCCCGGCCGCTATATCGTGCTGGAGTCGCAACTGAGCCCGGATGCCGACATTCGCGACTTCCAGATGCAATTGCGCGCCTGCACCGAAGGCGCCTTGACCGGCTCCGAAGACGGCCAGTATTCGGAGAGCAAGTTCCTGCAAGTCAAAACTATCATTGATCGCTTTCGCGGGCGCGAAGGGCTGACTGAACAGGATCGACGCTGGACCGCCAAAGTGACCGACGTGCGTAATTGGTTTCTGTTCGCCGCCAGCGAGCGCTGGCGCGAGGATGATCGCGAGCACGAGCATTATTCCGACTCGGGCGGCAAGTCGGGTGGGCAGAAAGAAAAACTGGCCTACACCATTCTGGCGGCCAGCCTGGCTTATCAGTTCGGTCTGGAATGGGGCGCCGTGCGTTCGCGCTCGTTCCGTTTTGTGGTGATCGATGAAGCCTTCGGCCGCGGCTCCGACGAATCGGCCGAGTACGGCCTGAGGTTATTTGAACAGCTCAACCTGCAATTGCTGATCGTCACCCCCTTGCAGAAAATCCACATCATCGAGCCTTTTGTTTCCAGCGTGGGCTTTGTGCAAAACGAGGGCGGCAAGGCCTCCCGGTTGCGTAATTTGTCGATTGAGGAGTACCGGGAGCACCGAGGCGATTTGTCATGATGAACTGGACTACGGTGCAGGACCTCAAGCAACAGATGCTGCGTCTTTGGTTGCGCGGGGACTTACTGCGCGCGCTGGTTGCAGGGCCGCCCTGGGAGCCACGCCGACTTGCGCTGAAAACGCCGGATACGACTCAGTTAAGTGAACACTTCGAAGATGTCCGCAAGTGGGTCGCACAGCTCAGTGCTGTCGACGGTATTCGCATTCAATGGCGGGACATCAACCATCGGGTTATCGGTTTGCAGCGGTTACCGGCGGCGGTGTGGCTGGACTCGGCCGAAGATGCCATTAAGCTGATCGGCAAACAGATTGAGCTGCAAGCCTTGCGCGGCATGCTTGAGCTGACCCTTCAGCGGCAACCCTCGCTTGTCGGCTGGCTGGGCGTTCGGCCTTTGCAGGCCGTAGAACTCGCGCCGCATTGGCCGGCGCTTTTGGAGGTCGTGGCGTGGATGAAGCAACACCCATATCCCGGAATCTACCTGCGACAGGTCGACATTCCGGGCATCCATACCAAATTCATCGAAGGCCACCGAGCCGTCTTGAGCGAATTGTTTGATCGAGTGCTGCCGGAGCAGGCTATCGCGACACAGTACAAAGGCGCCTCGCAGTTTTGCGCTCGCTACGGCTTCCTTGAAAAAACCGCCGTACTTCGCTTTCGTGTGCTCGACTCTGGCTTGGCCCTGCTGCCCGGGGCTGACTTGCCGGACATCACCCTCGACGCCGCGAGCTTTTCCCGGCTGCACATCGCCGTAACGCGAGTATTCGTGACCGAAAACGAAACCAATTTCCTCGCCTTTCCGCCTGTGCCAGAGGCCATCGTGATCTTTGGTAAAGGCTATGGCTGGGAAACCCTGGGACGTGCCGAGTGGTTGTCGCGCTGCACGATGTATTACTGGGGCGATATTGATACCCACGGCTTTGCCATTCTTGATCAACTGCGGCGCAAGTTTGGGCATGTCGAATCGTTATTGATGGACCGCCAAACCCTGGAGGCCCACAAGGAGCTGTGGGGGCAGGAGAGCCGGCAGGTGGCTCACGATTTGCCCTTTCTTACGCCAGAAGAGCGTGGGTTGTTCGATGAGTTGCGCGACAACAGGCTGGGGAGTGGGGTCAGGTTGGAACAGGAACATGTGGGGTTTGGTTGGTTGGAGAGGGCGCTGAAATCGATAAGCCAGTCACCGAGTTCGCGCCTTTGTTGATGTCGCTAATTTGCTTGACGGAACTTGCCCCACTGTAGGAGCGAGCGTGCTCGCGAAAAACCTCAACGATAACGCGTCCGTCAGCTTTATTGATTCGTATGATCCAAAGGCAGCCCTAGATCCACTGATCATTCAAGGCGGTCCGGTCCCCACCTTCATGACCGGTGTTCAAGATGCCACGTGGCTCGATCATCATCAGCTTGGCTTCGCCTTCGGCGGCCGTGCGGTGCTCTACGCCGCGAGGGACCACATACAGTTCGCCTGGCGCCACATAGACCGGGCCGTCGGCAAGGTCGATACGCAGCGTGCCTTCCAGTACCAGGAATGCCTCGTCGGTTTCGGGATGGGCGTGCCAGATGAATTCGCCTTCGATGCGCACTACCTTGAACTGGTAGTCGTTCATTTCGGCGACGACCCGTGGGCTCCATTGTTGCTCGATCAGTGAGGCTTTTTGGGCGAGGTTTATAGGACGTGTCTGGACCATGACGGGTACTCGTGGTGGGGGAGAGTCGTCAGGTTAGCGAGGGGGAGGGTGGGAGAGCTTGTACGATCTTGCAGCATTGCGCTGGGCGATTTGTGATCGTTCCCTCGCTCCGCGTGGGAATGCATCCCATGACGCTCCGCGTCACCCTTGCGCAAGTGACGGCTTTTGCGCTGAAAGCAGGACGCGGAGCGTCCGGGGCGGCACTCCCACGCAGAGCGTGGGAACGATCAGGGCTTTATGGCGTGTAAGCCTGCCGCACCCTGCCGGCAAGCCACGACAGCGCTATCGCCGGAATCGAAAGAAAAGCCGCATAAAGGATGCCGACACCCAGCAACGGGGAAACACCAGAGGTGACCAACATCACCGGGATCTGAGCAAGCATTACGACGGCGCCTGCGGACCACTGGGCGCTTTTCAGCAGGGCTCCGAGAATCACCGACAGAGCAAGCGCGGCGGGATAGATGAAGGTCCAATAATTAGCCAGGTCCCATGGCTCTTTAGTCCCCGTAACTGCTGAAACAACAGCCCAAAAAAATAGGGAAACAATACAGGTAGCGGTGAATGCCATGATTTTCCTGTTTCACTTTGTCCAAAGACCGTTGGACGCAATCGAAATTTATTATGATCGCAGTGAAGCTCTGCGCTTCACCACGTTGGCAAGCAAACTGGAAAGCGATTCGATTGAGTAAGGTTTCTGCAATAGCTCGAACCGCTGACCACCCGCTTCAATTTTGGCGAACTCGGAGCTGTAGCCTGTGGTGAGGACCACGGGCAACCATGGATAAAGTACTTCGATACGTTCGAACAACTCGATCCCGCTCATGCCGGGCATCGTGATATCTGAGAAGACGACATGAAAATTTTCCGGATTAGGTGAGAGCGCGATAAGCGCTTCCTGCCCGCCAGATACCCAGTGGACGGTATAACCCAGCTGCTGCAGGGTGTCAGAAGTGAAAGTCCCGATATCTTCATTGTCCTCTACAACCAGCACTGCATATCCCTCGCCGCACTCCGTAACTGCAGGTGCGGCATCAATGGTCTTTTGCACGAATGCCTCGACCCGTGGCAGATACAGAGTAAACGTGCTGCCAACACCCTCACAGCTACTGACCAGGACCTCTCCGCCTGATTGCTTTGCAAACCCGAAGACTTGAGACAGACCGAGCCCGGTGCCTTGCCCCACACCTTTGGTTGTATAGAACGGCTCAAAGATGCGCTCTAATTTGTCCGCAGAAATTCCTGTGCCGGTATCAGATATAGAAACAGTTACGAAATTTCCAGGACGCTCGGGGTGTGAGCGTACTGCGGGGAGCGATGTATTCGTATTAACGTTGATTGAAAGCTCCCCCACACCGCCCATTGCGTCCCGAGCATTAACGAGCATGTTTACCAGCGCGGTCTCGAACTGGCTTACATCGGCATTGATAAAACACGGCTCATCACAGATATCGATGGTCACACTGATCCGTGACCCAGTGAGCGTGTCCATCATTTCGCCTATTCGCACAACACTCTCGCCAGCGTTAAAGATTTCCGGTTGCAGCTTTTGTCGTCGTGCAAATGCCAACAACTGGCTCGTCAACCGCGCCGCGCGCTCTACCGTACTTGAAATCGCTTTGATGTATTTATCGCGGCGATCCTCTGATAGGACTGGGCTGCTGAGAAGATCTGTACAGGACTTGATAACCGTCAGTAGATTATTGAAATCGTGGGCGACACCACCCGTGAGTTGCCCAATAGCTTCCAGCTTTTGCGATTGCCGCAGCGCCTCCTCTGAAAGCTTCAATGCCTCGTTGGCATCTTCCTCCGCTTGAGTATCCCGGCCAACAGCGTGGATAAAGTCTTTATCCGGCACCGCCGTCCAGGAGATGGTGCGATATGAGTTATCCGAATGCCGGTAGCGATTCTTGAAAGTAGGGAAATGCTCCCCTCGCTTCAGATCGGTCATCGCATCAATCGTCCGCTCCAAGTCATCAGGGTGAACGAAGTCAAGAAACTGGCTATTTATGAGATGTTCTTCAGGCCATCCCAACGTTTTACTCCACGCAGGGTTGACCGCCGAGATTTTCCCATCGAAATGAGCGACCAGCATGAGGTCTGCGGAAAGCCGCCAAATGCGATCTCGGTCCTGGGTTTTCTCGACAACTTGCTGCTCCAACGACTCGTTGAGTTTGGCCAATGCATTTTGGGCATCACGCAGGGCTGTCATGTCGCGAGAGACACTAAGGATTTTTTCAGGTTTCCCATCCGAGCCAAAAATAGGACTGACTTGAACGTGCCACCATTTCAGCGTCCCACCCATGGTGAAAGCAGATCCCATAAAGCTGGCACTCTTACCTTCGCGAGCAGATTGCACGGCAGCCTTGGCATCCACGTTTCCCTGATCCTGCCAGAAGTCAGGCCATGGACAGCCGCGTATTTCGTTGAAATCGCTGACCTCCATGATCTCTTTACCCAACTCGCTCATGAACGTCAGGCGCGCGTCCAGATCCAGTACCTTGATGCAGTCGTTTATGCTCGCGAGAACACGGTCGGTGAACGCCTCGTTCTCCTCCAGTTTCAGCGCTCCGTGCACCTGCGTCGTGGTTTCGTGGACACGGCAGAACATTCCCTCAGGCTTTCCAGTATCCCCATGCAGTGGCGAAAACGAGAATGACCAGAAAGTCAGCTCGGTCACCCCCTCTCGAACAAGTGTAATCGGATGGTTTTCAAAGCGGCTTGCCTGCCCCTGAAGCGCGCTTTGCGCAATGGTGCGTACTTGCTCCCATGCTTGGCCCCAAATCAAATGAATCGGCGCGCCTAAGGCAACTTCTGGCGCGCATGGGAGATTGATGAGGTAAGCGTCATTAAAGAACAGTTGTAACGCGTCTCCCCACACGAGGTACATGCTCTCGGGTGAGTTCAGCATCAGACTGAGTGAGCTTTTGAGCGCCATAGGCCAAGATTCTCTGGCCCCCAGAGGGGTTGCAGACCAATCCGTTTCGCGTATGAGGCGCCCCATATCTCCGCCGCCGGCAGGGAGGTCAAACGAAACCATGTACTTGAAAGCTCCCTCGGCCAAAAGGTGGCCAATACGCTGCGAGAATAGTGCAGGCATGATGTCATTTATGCCCGCTGCACAGCCATCTATAAAAAAACCTGGAGGTGCCTTCGGTCGGGTTTGGAGTCAGGTTCTGGTGCTGTGTTCAACGTAATGCGTGATCCGAATATGAGCCCAATGAACCTCCAGGAGCACCGTGACGATTCACTTCTGGACTTGGCCTCAAAAATACTTACCCAGAATGACTGGAAAGACGGTAGCGCTTGGCTAGCCTGTGTGATGGTACTAGTGCCAAACACGTCCAGCCTCGGTAGAGCGGGCCAAGTAGTACGCAGTCATTAAGAGATGAGGCTCAACACGAATCAAGAAGGATCATCTCGATGCAGATACTCAAGCTATCCATAAACGTCATGTTAATGGGCGCTCTAGCGGGTTGTAGCGCAATTACTTACCACAAGTCATTTAATGAAGACAGGGAGGGGTATACGAAGTTCGAACTCCAGTCCTCTGCGATCCGTCTCGACCGTACGGAGCCAGCAAAGGGAGAAAGCGTAAATGTTGTAGCAGGGACTGGTGCGGTTAACAGTGACAAAGGCGACAAAACCGCTACCGCCGCGCCAGCGGGAAAGCTGGTTTTGACCTCAGTACCCACAGCCTCATCAGCTCATCGATACGCGATCGAGTCCACAGACTACTGGTTTTGGAGAACCACTCATCTGGGTATCACCAAAAGGCCGGATACGGATCAAATTCAAGCAGTTACGATTAACACAGAAGACAACTTAGTCAAACTGATCGAGAACGTGGGGGCTGCGGGTGTTGGTCTTGTTGGACTGCTTGCTTTCACCGGGGAGGTTGTAGATACCACAACTGCGTTGCCTGACGCGATTGATCTTGAGCCAGAGCTGACAGCGAGAGCAGAGAAGCGTAACGAAGTAATAAAAATACCGCTGATCTTTGCTGGCGGTATAGCCGGTGATGTCTTTATTGAGCCAGTGGCCCGCGACGCTATCGAAACCACGAAGTTTCTTGCGAACGATAAGACGAAGAGCGATGTGCTGATCTACTCGGCCTGTCGCAAAGCGACGGTTGTGCTCAAAGAGGGCGATGAAACTCTGAGGTGGGCAGTTGTTGTTGCTGACCCGAACTATGTGCAGACACTGAAACTCCCCGAAAAAGGTAAGATGACGGCCCATCCTGGCTGCGGCTTTGATTCATCGAGCGACCCGTCCTCGGTTGCGTCGGCTTCGGCGGTATTCAATGAAATTGTGGGGCAGACTAAGGCGATCATCGACGCTAAAAAAGCTGCCAAGAAAGCTGCGGCCGGGGGTGGAGGCTAGAACCTGCTACTGTGGCTGAAAGGTCTAGTGGAATGAGGGGCAGATCACGTTTGAAATAACGGTGGTTTGACCCCGGTTTTATACTAGGGTTTGCATCCGGGCGTAAGTCATAGCAAACCGACGTCGCCCCTTCTGCCGCAAGCGCTAACGATATCGCTCTGCCAATACCAGAGCTTGCTTCTGTCACTGTAGATGCATCAGCGGTCTGTCGGAGCATCACTTGCCGGTTAAGGCTTAGTAGAGGGCTGATCACAATTCTGCTTGAATTGATAACCTCAGCCTGACTATCGGAAACTTTTCGCCACAGATCCCAGCTTTTAGATCCGCGCGTTTCTGAGCTACCTTCCCACCGTCACTGCAAATTCAGTGACCGGGTCTGATAACCCGTGGAACAATAGGCGCTCAAGCGTCTCCAGCACCATGCCGGCGCTTTTTTTTGCGTCCGCACATCCGTGTTATGGCGGCTGTGCGCGGGAGGCCTTCGGGCCTGCCGGGTTCCTATTGTCCCGGTTTATCAGCCTGCGCACAGCTGCCACCCTTTCGCCTGATAACGAATGTGGCAGCTTCTCGACATTAGGAGCTAAAACTCATGAGCGTTTCTGATAGGTCATATCCTCGCAATTCCTTATCCTGCATCTCCACCCACCTGGGAGGTGCCCAATGATCAACCCACCGCTCAACAAAACCCTAGGCGTCATCACCTTCTCCACCTGCGGCAAACAGCCCAACCTCCACCGTCTATTCCGCGTCAATGCCGGCGTACCCATCCGCGATGCCCTCGAGCATGCCTCCGAGCTCCTCCATTGTTCAAAAATGCTGGCATTGGATGCGGCGATGGATAACAGCGCAGATCGCTACGCCTGGGCAGCACATTATTTGGGCGAGATGGCGAAGGCGGTGGTGGATGATTTGGCGAATGGGATGTTGCCGAATGGGGTGACGGAGGAGGGGGATTCGGTTGGTGTGTAGGCAGGTGGTTTGAGGGTGTTGGGGCTGACGCAGTCGCAGGCAAGCCAGCTCCCACATTTGGATCGTGTTTCAGGTTGGTAATGGGCGGCAAGCAATGAATCAGCTGTCGCCCACTTTTCTACAGACGAAAAAAAAGACCTTGAATTTCAAGGTCTTTTTTTAAGATGGTGCCCGAGGGAGACTGTAGTCTTCCATATGCTCTGTGGCTTGCAGCCGAATTATACGGTAAGGGATACACATAGGGATACACGCTACTCGGCCCTGGGTGAAGTTTATGCGCAGTAGAATCGGTAGGAGTAGCCCTGCTCACTTTATTTTTGCGGCGCAGAACTCATTTGCGGTGGCAAAGACACGACCCAGCTCGTCCAGTAGTGTGGTGAGGGCTGCGACCAATCTCTCTATAGTTCCCGAAATTTCTGTAGCTCCTGCTGATGAGTAGTCTCGCTTGAGCTCGTTTATATCGACCGCCCCGGTATCCATGCTGAATTGTTCAACCGCCATGAATAGGCCCAACTCACGGCTAGAGTAGGCGTTCGAGTGGATCAACTCATTTCTTGGTCCGCGGTAGCTATTTACTGCTGCCGCCACTGCCAGCAGGGTGTCATGCAATCCAAGGTGGCTTTTCTTTGTAGCTTTCTGAACGTAGGCATTACCTCCCATCCCTTCATATTTTTTAGAGGGCAGCAAGAGAGATGCCCCCACAAGTCTGTGTGCGCGATCCACGAATCCAATCACACGAAGTACGAAGTTTTCGTAGTGATAGCGGTATTTTTCTGGACTCGGGCTTGGCTCTGAACCCAGGTCGGTTACGAATTGCCAAGCCAAGCGCAGAGAGGTCAACGCAGTATCCAGTTCTGCGACTCGATCCCAAACCCCGGTAGCGTATGTTTCAATGGGAGACAAACAAATTTCTTTATTTCCTTTCAAGAGTTCCGTTAGACCCCTTTCGCAATAACTGTGCATATGAGGAAGAAGCACGATCAAAGAAGGGTGGTCGATCAAGTTTTTTTTGGTTGGCATATCTTTCAATACGTTACTTTTCTTCATGATCTTCCATTGTAATTACAGGGTGGGTATAGTTTTCGAAAAGTAAAATTATTAAATAATTAGTCAGGTTTAGATGTGTCGTAGAATTGCACCTCGATGCCTATTAAGACCTTATAGAAAAAAGTGTGTCCTCAACTTGTTCGACGAGGGAGTGGATATCGTTTAAAGCCCCTCTTACAAGCATCGTTGTAAAATTATGCTCAATTCCTGATTCATCGCGTCCATTACGATGGACGACATCATGTCTAAGCTTCACGATTTGGTGTAGTCGCGTTTTGAGGGCAGCGTCGGAAAAAATATCTACGTTCAAAGCGATTTTGTATATTACGCCTACTTTTGCGAGGTTGTGGTATAGCAGGCCTTGTAGGTATCCTTGGACTTTAGCGAAAACTACATTGGAGTCTTTCAGAATCATCTCTAAAGATATTCTTTCTGCTGCTAGTACTTTGTCTCCTGCGACCAAGCGTTCCATAGAAACAGGGTCGGCCGAAACCGCATTAACTAACGTATCGTTCAGATACGCTTCCATTGCACTGATCGCGCTAGCGAAGACCATTCGGTTTATCACTGGTCCTGAGTTTTTTAATATTCCACGCCCTTCGTCACCGTACTCTGCGAGCACATCACCTAGATGATGGTAGGAGTTGATAAATTCCTTGTACGGCCTTTCAGGCTGTTTTTCGTTCAGCCAATCTTCTTCATCAGGACCATCAGCGGAGAATGGAGCTTCATCTGCGTTGATCTCAACCTCGGGATATTCATCGAGCTCAATAAAACACCCTGCTGGTGAGTTCTGAACGTGAGCGCTAAACGACTCGCCGCAGCGTCCACATTGGATATCCGTATCATCCTCCGTCAGGGAGTCCGAAAGAGGTTCGACACACCAGTCGACTTCAGGTACGTCTACTTCTACCTCTGTCAATTCCCCACACTCAGGGCATTCGAATCGTGCGGTTGTCGTCAGTTGAGCCATAGCTATTTGAGTCTCTGAATCATGAACGTTGAGGTGCCAAAGCATAGCTTGAGATAGCTGATCGTTGGTGACGCGCCCGTTTGAGTTGGAACGTGGCGGGGCCCCTGAGGCTTTCCGTTGTGCACGGGGTCGGAAACCCGCGGGATTTCGATAGCTGCAGGCGCCCCAGCTTACTGAAATTTCAGCGTTGAAATTGAAAGGATATTGAAGAAAGGAGGGCATCGTTACCGCATCGGTAACGATGTTCAGATATAGGTCAGTTCGTAGGGCAGATGCACAGGTGAACAGCAGTTCACCGGGTTCACCGGTTCACTAAGCTGGGAGTTCTCCCGCTAACAAGGTCCGGCGGGTTTCCGACCCCGTGTCTAAAGGAAAACCTCAGGGGCCCCAGGCACAAGGAGGGATCACGCCTGACGTTCGCTGGTGGGATTGGTGCTTCCGGGGTGCGGGGGGCACATCTCTCGAAATGTGGTGTAACTCATGTAACTGGTGTAACGAATATTATTAACTTGTTGTATTTATTGGATATTTTGTAAGTTACACCGACTTTGTACACCAGTCGTGAGGCGTGTAACTCTGCTATCTGGTGTAACGCTTCTGATCCATGAGAAATGAATGGGCGAGTTCATGCGAATGATGCAGAAGGACAGAGTACTCCCGCTCCCGGCCTGCCCAATAGATGCGGTTAGCGGTCTTTAATCATCAGACCGCCAGCTGTGCGAGCGATTAGTCAGCCTTAGCAACAGGCCCCTTTCGGCCCAGAGTGTGTAAAAACGCCTTCGCGAACTCTTGCTATGATTTCTGAGGATTTCATCGCAGGGATCGCCCATGAAGCGCTTTATCCAAGGTGAACATCGAGGCCAAGGCACCTTACTTCCCGAGAGCCTCGACGACTACGTCAGCGATACCAATCCGGTGCGGGTAGTCGACGTCTTTGTCGACGAACTCGACCTGGTCAGTCTGGGTTTTGAGGGTGCTATTCCTGCTGACACAGGCCGGCCGGCTTACCACCCCGCGATCCTGCTGAAGATCTATATCTACGGTTATCTCAACCGCATCCAGTCGAGCCGACGTTTGGAGCGAGAAGCCCAACGCAACGTCGAGCTGATGTGGCTGACCGGGCGTTTGATGCCGGATTTCAAGACCATCGCCAACTTCCGAAAAGACAACAGCAAGGCCATTCAAGGCGTCTGTCGCCAGTTCGTTGTGCTGTGTCAGCAGTTGGGACTGTTCGGAGAAAATCTGGTCGCCATCGATGGCAGTAAATTCAAAGCAGTCAACAACCGCGACCGCAATTTCACCAGCGCCAAATTGAAGCGGCGAATGGAAGAAATTGAATCGAGCATCAAGCGTTACCTGGCTGCACTCGATGCTGCCGATCGGCAAGAACCCACAGCTTCCGAGCCTAGCGCCGTGCGGCTGGAAGAGAAAATCGCCAAGCTCAAAACTCAAATGAAGGAGCTTCACGCGATCGAAATCCATCTCAATGAATCGCCGGATAAACAGGTCTCACTGACCGATCCAGACGCCCGCTCCATGAAGACGCGTGGCACGGGAATCGTCGGCTACAACGTGCAGACAGCGGTCGATACTCAGCACCATTTGATCGTTGCACATGAGGTGACCAACGTCGGTTCCGACCGCGATCAACTCAGCTCAATGGCCAAGCAGGCCCGCGAGGCTATGGCGTCAGAAACGTTGTCGGTAGTGGCTGATCGAGGTTACTTCAAAAGCGAACAAATCCTGGCTTGTCACGCTGCCGGCATCACCGCCTATGTGCCCAAGCCGATGACCTCTGGAGCCAAGGCAGACGGGCGTTTCAATAACGATGCCTTCCTCTATGACGCGGCAAAAAACGAATACATTTGCCCGGCTGGAGAGGCGCTGATCTGGCGCTATACCAACGTTGAAAAAGGCCTGACGTTGCACCGTTACTGGAGTTCGAAATGCCAGGGCTGCGCGTTGAAGTCGCAATGCACTCCGAGCACGGAACGACGGGTTCGACGCTGGGAGCATGAAGCCGTATTGGAGGAGATGCAGCTTCGGCTGAGCAAAGCGCCGGAGATGATGCGAGTCCGAAAGCGGACGGTTGAGCATCCCTTCGGGACGCTCAAACAATGGATGGGTGCGACGCACTTCCTGACGCGAAAGCTGGCCGGGGTGGGCGCGGAGATGAGTTTAAATGTGCTCGCCTACAACATGAAACGAGTCATGAAACTCATCGGTGCTCACGGTTTGATGAAGGCGCTATCGGCATAAAAAAGCTGATTTTGGCCCATCCCAGAGGCTATAAACAGAGTTGACGTGTTCCAGGTCGCGGCTGATGCAATACGCAGTATTTGCCATGCGCTCGTTCAGCCACGAACGTCAATGATCCAAGACGACGAGGCCTTGAGCGTTTTTACACACTCTGGGCC
>NZ_CVTO01000162.1:46286-47849 GCF_900004715.1 Pseudomonas sp. 24 E 13 | reverse complement strand
CTGGCGCGCATCATCGTCGCCGAACACGGCAAGGTCTTTACCGATGCCCAGGGCGAAGTCGACCGTGGCATCGACATTCTCGAATTCGCCTGCGGCATTCCCAACCTGCTCAAGGGCGAACATTCCGACCAGGTCTCCCGTGGCATGGACAACTGGACCCTGCGCCAGCCCCTGGGCGTGGTGGCCGGCGTGACCCCGTTCAACTTCCCGGTGATGGTACCGATGTGGATGTACCCGATTGCCATTGCGGCGGGCAACACCTTCATCCTCAAGCCAAGCCCCACCGACCCGAGCGCTTCGTTGTTCATGGCCGAGCTTTTGCGTGAAGCGGGCTTGCCCAAGGGCGTGTTCAACGTGGTGCAGGGCGACAAGGAAGCGGTGGACGCGCTGATCGAACACCCGGACGTCAAGGCCGTGAGTTTTGTCGGTTCCACGCCGATTGCCCAGTACATCTACGAGAGCGGCGCCCGCCACGGCAAGCGCGTACAAGGCCTGGGCGGGGCGAAAAACCATATGGTGGTGATGCCCGACGCGGATATCGAGCGCACCGTCGATGCGCTGATGGGCGCCGCCTACGGCAGTGCCGGCGAGCGCTGCATGGCGATCTCGGTGGCGGTGCTGGTGGGGGATGTCGGCGACAAAGTCATTGCGGCCTTGACCGAACGCGCCAAGACGCTGCGCATCACCGATGGCCGCGATTTGAAAGCCGAAATGGGGCCGATTGTGTCGAAAGTGGCGCTGGAACGCATCCGTGGCTATATCGAGCAGGGCGTACAGGCCGGCGCGCACTTGCTGCTCGATGGCCGTGACTACGTGCCCACCGAACCCGGCCTGGAAAACGGCTTCTGGCTCGGCGCGACCTTGTTCGACCACGTGACCCGGGACATGAGCATCTACCGCGAAGAAATCTTCGGACCGGTGCTGGCCTGCGTGCGCGTCAACGACTTCGCGGAGGCCGTGAAGCTGGTCAACGACCACGAGTTCGGCAACGGCGTCAGTTGCTTCACCCGCGACGGCCACATCGCCCGCGAATTTGCGCGGCGTATTGAAGTGGGCATGGTCGGCATCAACGTGCCGATCCCGGTGCCGATGGCCTGGCATGGGTTTGGCGGCTGGAAGAAGAGCCTGTTTGGCGACATGCATGCGTATGGCACCGAGGGCGTGCGTTTCTGCACCAAGCAGAAGTCGATCATGCAGCGCTGGTCGGAGAGCATCGAGCAGGGCGCGGAGTTTGCGATGCCGGTGTCGAAGTAGGTCTCACAGGCACTGTATGCCCGAATGTGGGAGGGGGTTTGCCCCCGATAGCGGTGTATCAGTTGATCAATCTGTGACTGACCCACCGCCATCGGGGGCAAGCCCCCTCCCACAGTTTTGACCGCGTTCAGGCAGTGGGTTTTGTGCAGGTCAGGCACTCGATTGGAGCCTGGTCTTGGCAACGGCCAGCCAGTGCCACCAATCCCAATGTTGAAATGCAGACCAATGTGGGAGGGGGCTTGCCCCCGATAGCGGTGTATCAGTTGATCAATCTGTGACTGACCCACCGCCATCGGGGGCAAGCCCCCT
>NZ_CVTO01000162.1:24757-46236 GCF_900004715.1 Pseudomonas sp. 24 E 13 | reverse complement strand
TGTGCAGGTCAGGCATTCGATGGAGCCTGGTCTTGGCAACGGCCAGCCAGTGCCACCAACCCCAATGTTGCAATGCAGACCAATGTGGTAGGGGGCTTGCCCCCGATAGCGGTGGGTCAGTTGATCAATCTGTGACTGATCCACCGCCATCGGGGGCAAGCCCCCCTCCCACAGTTTTGAGCGCGTTCAGGCAGTGGGTTTTGTGCAGGTCAGGCATTCGATGGAGCCTGGTCTTGGCAACGGCCAGCCAGTGCCACCAACCCCAATGTTGAAATGCAGACCAATGTGGGAGGGGGCTTGCCCCCGATAGCGGAGTGTCAGTTGATCAATCTATGACTGACCCACCGCCATCGGGGGCAAGCCCCCTCCCACAGTTTTGAGCGCGTTCAGGCAGTGGGTTTTGTGCAGGTCAGGCACTTGATGGAGCCTGGTCTTGGCAACGGCCAGCAAGTGCCACCAATCCCAATGTTGCAATGCAGACCAATGTGGGAGGGGGCTTGCCCCCGATAGCGGAGTGTCAGTTGATCAATCTGTGACTGACCCACCGCCATCGGGAGCAAGCCCCCTCCCACAGTTTTGAGCGCGCTCAGGCAGTGGGTTTCGTGCAGGTCAGGCACTCGATGGAGCGGTCGACCGTGGTCTTGGCAATTTCCAGCAGGTGCCATACCGCCAGGATCTTCGCCCGCTCGGGGCTTTGCAGAAGTTCGCCGCAGTCCAGGGCGGTGGCGGAGGCGCTGTCGAGCAAGCTGGCGGTGTAGAGCAGGGCGTCTTCGAAGCTCAGGTCTTCGTTGACCGAGTGAAAGCCTTGGGTGGGCAGGTAGTGGTCGATGGCGCGGTTGAAGGCGGCGCGGTCTTTTGCGGGATCGAGGGGTGGGTCGGGTAGGGCTTTGTCCATGGTGCAACTCCTTGTGTGGTCAGGTACCGACCCCCGTCGCGACTAAACGATGGGTGGCGGCTGTACGCAGGTTAGTCGACCGGCCACAAGGAAAATCCGGCGCACCCGAAGGTGCCCTGCGCACAGCCACCATAAAACTTGATGGACCATGCTCCTTGTGACATTCCGGGCGACTAAACCCGATCACTGAATTGGCAGTGACGGAGCGCAGACTAGCCAGCGATTCCAGCAGGCACAAGGCGGCAGGGATTGTCTAGGAAACGTCCTGCAATTTAAAGGGACATGCCTTGCTGGCCCTTTAAAAAACATGACCAAATGCCACCAATCCCAATGTTGAAAAATGCAATCAACTGTGGAGGGGGCAAGCCCAGATGCCAGTCAGTTAAGCGTACGCCGCCGTCTGTAGGAGCGAAGGGGCGCCTAGCTCTTGCTCGCGAAAAACGTCAACGATAACGCGTGTTTTCTGAATGAACGCGGTGCCTGCGAGTTTTTCGCGAGCAAGCTCGCTCCTACAAAAAGCCTTCACTGACTGGCATCAAGGCCCCCCCTCCCACAGTTTTGACCGCGTTCAGCCACTGGGTCAGCGCCGGCCCGCTCGCGTACTCACATCCACCCACACCGCCAACACCAAAATGCTGCCCTTGACGATCATCTGCCAGTAGCTGTCCACGTCGAGCATCGACATGCCGTTATCCAGGCTGGTAATCACCAGCGCCCCGAGCAACGCGCCATACACCGTGCCCGAGCCGCCGCGCATTGAGGTGCCGCCGATAAAGCACGCGGCAATCGCGTCCAGTTCGCCCATGTTTCCCGCTGACGGTGAACCGGCGGCCAGGCGCGCGGTGTTGACCAGGCCGGCCAGCGCGCACATCACGCCCATGATGCCGAAGATCCACAGTTTCACCGCCTGCACGTTGATACCCGACAGCCGCGTCGCCTCCATATTGCTGCCCACCGCGTACACGCGACGGCCGAACACGGTCTGGCTGGTGACGTAGCTGAACACGCCGAGCAGCACCAGCAGCAGCAACACCGGCACCGGGATGCCGTCGTAGCTGTTGAGGGTGGTGACAAACCCGGCCAGCACTGCACCGATCAGCATCACGCGCAGTACGTCGCGCATCAGGGCGTGCGCGGCCAAGCCATGCAGTGCGCGGTTGCGCCGCTGCCTCCAGGTGAGGAACAGGGTCAATGCAAACAGCAGGACACCCAGGCCAATGCCCA
This sequence comes from Pseudomonas sp. 24 E 13, assembly GCF_900004715.1. NCBI lineage: Bacteria > Pseudomonadati > Pseudomonadota > Gammaproteobacteria > Pseudomonadales > Pseudomonadaceae > Pseudomonas > Pseudomonas sp. 24 E 13. Next base: position 44,117 of record NZ_CVTO01000162.1, on the reverse strand, counting down.
CCGAATGCGGTAAGTACCCCTGGCCCACGTAGACCAGCGACGGCGATACCGGCGCGATGGTGGTGCCGCCGGTGATCCCCAGCAGGATCCCGCGAAACGCCAGCATCCCGCCCAGGCCGACAATGAACGACGGGATGCGCAGGTAGGCCGTCATATAGCCGTTGGCCACGCCGATCATCAAGCCGCACAGCGCGACCAGGCTCAGGTTGGCCAGCAGCGGGATGTGATAAACCACGTCCAGGATCGCCGCCAGCCCGCCCAGCAAGCCCAGCAATGAACCCACCGACAAATCGATTTCGCCGCTGATGATCACCAGCACCATGCCGCACGCCAGTATCCCGGTGATGGACATCTGCCGCAGCAGGTTGGACAGGTTGCGCGGCGTGAGGAAGCCGCCGTCGGTCTGCCAGCTGAAAAACAGCCAGATGAACGCGACGGCGATCACCAGGGCGAGCATTTTGTAGCGGGTGAAAAGGTGTTTGACCTGATTCATCTACGCGGTCTTCCGATCATTATTGTTTTGGCTGAGCGCAGCGGCGAGTACCTGTTGCTGGGTGAGCCCCTGATTGATGAAGTCGCCACGCAATTGGCCGTCGCCGATCACCAGCACGCGGTTGGACACGCCGAGCACTTCGGCGAGTTCCGACGACACCATGATGATCGCCACACCTTCGGCCGCCAGCGCGCCCATCAGTTTGTAGATCTCGTACTTGGCGCCCACATCCACCCCGCGCGTGGGCTCATCCAGGATCAGCACCTTGGGCTTGGCCATGAGCATTTTTGCCAGCACGGCCTTTTGCTGGTTGCCGCCGGACAGGCTGGTAATCGGCAGGAACGGGCTGGCGGTTTTCAGGTGCATGCGCGCGATCTGCTGGTCGATGCTGCCCAGTTCGGCCTCGGCGTCGATGCGGGTCAGGTGGGCATAAGTGTCGAGCACCGCCAGGGTGATGTTCTGGCCCACGCCCAGGTCGGGGATGATGCCCTGGCGCTTGCGGTCCTCGGGCACCATGCACAGCCCGGCGCGGATCGACTTGAGGGGCGTGCGCGTGTCGATCATCTGGCCTTCCAGCCACACCTCACCGCTGTAGCGCCCGGGGTAGGCGCCGAACAGCGCCGACACCAGCTCCGTGCGGCCGGCGCCCACCAGCCCGGCAATGCCGAGGATTTCGCCACGCCTGAGCACGAAGGAAACATCGTCGACGCGTTTGCGCCTGGGGTTGTCGACGTCGTAGCAGGTAACGTTGCGCGCCTCGAACATCACCTCACCCACCTCATGGGGTTCGGTGGGGTAGAGGTTGCTCATCTCGCGGCCGACCATTTGCGTGATGATCTGCGCGATGTCCATGTCGGCCATGGTGGTGGTTGCGATGTGCTTGCCGTCACGAATCACGGCGACGGTGTCGCACACGGCGGCCACTTCATCGAGCTTGTGCGAGATGTACACGCAGGCCACGCCCTTGGCCTTGAGGTCACGGATGATGTCCAGCAGCACGTCGATTTCCGAGCGGGTCAGGGCCGAGGAGGGCTCGTCCAGAATCAGCAGGCGTGCCTGTTTGTTCAGGGCCTTGGCGATCTCCACCAGTTGCTGGTAGCCGCCGCCGTACTGCGACACCGGCAGCGCCACATTCATGTCCGGCACCTTGAGTTCACGCATCAACGCCTCGGCGCGGTGCAACATCGCCGGGTAATTCATGCGCCCACCGGGCAGGGTCAGTTCGTGGCCCATAAAGATGTTCTCGGCCACCGACAGGTCGGGCACCAGGGTCAGTTCCTGATGGATGATGACGATGCCGGCGGCTTCGGTTTCACTGATGGACTGGGCTTTGAGCGGCTGCCCGTCCCAGAGGATTTCTCCTTCCCAGGTGCCGTACGGATAGACCGCCGACAGCACCTTCATCAAGGTGGATTTGCCGGCGCCGTTTTCGCCGCACAACCCGACACATTCGCCGGGCCGCACCTTGATGTCGATGCCATTGAGGGCGTTGACACCACCGAAGCTTTTGACGATGCCGTTCATTTGCAGCAGGTAGTCGGACATGGGAAAGGCTCACACAAATAGGCTGGCCCCCACCCCCGTAGGAGCGAGCTTGCTCGCGAAAAACGTCAACGATAATGCGCACTTCCTGGATAAACGCGGCGCTCTCGGGTTTTTCGCGAGCAAGCTCGCTCCTACAGGGGGCGAGGTTTTATCGAGGCAATTATCATTGCCCGGCGATCTGCTCTTTGGTGTAGAACCCGTCCTTCTCCAGCACGTCGATATTGGCCTTGGTCAGCGGCGTCGGGGTGAGCAGGATGGTGTCGACCTGCTTGCTGCCATTGTCGTATTGCGAGCTGTAGGTGGGTTTTTCATTGCGCGCCAACTGCACCGACAGTTTGGCCGCCTCGGTGGCGATCAACTTGAGCGGTTTGTAGACGGTCATGGTCTGGGTGCCGTCGATCACGCGCTTGATCGCCGCCAGGTCCGCGTCCTGGCCGGAAATCGGCACCTTGCCCGCCAGCTTCTGCGCGGCCAGGGCCTGGATCGCACCGCCGGCGGTGGCGTCGTTGGAGGCGACGATGGCGTCGATTTTGTTGTTGTTACGGGTCAGGGCGTTCTCGACGATGCTCAGGGCTTCGGTGGGGTTCCACTCTTTCACCCATTGCTGGCCGACGATCTTGATATCGCCCTTGTCGATGGCCGGTTGCAGCACCTTCATCTGGCCTTCGCGCAGCACCTTGGCGTTGTTGTCGGTCGGCGCGCCGCCGAGCAGAAAGTAATTACCCTTGGGCGCCGCTTGCAGCACGCCGCTGGCCTGCATTTCGCCGACTTTTTCGTTATCGAAAGAGATGTAGGCATCGATGTCCGCATTGAGGATCAGACGGTCATAGGACACCACCTTGATCCCGGCCTTCTTGGCTTCGGCCACCGCATTGGTGAGCACCGTGGCGTTGAACGGCACGATCACGATCACATCGACGCCACGGGAGATGAGGTTTTCGATCTGCGAGATTTGTTTCTGCTCGTTGGCATCGGCGGACTGCACGAATACCTTGGCATCGAGTTTTTCCGCCGCTGCGACGAAGTAGTCACGGTCTCGGGACCAGCGCTCCAGGCGCAGGTCGTCGATGGAAAAACCGATTTTCGGGTGAGCCGAATCGGCCATCACCGGCAGGGCGAGCAGGGCCAGGGCAGTGGCGAGCAGCGTACGTTTGAATGACTTCATGGTGGTGCGTCCTTTTATTGTTGTTGGAAAAGACACAGCGTGGTGCGCCTGAAACTGTAGAGCGTCCTGGGGCGCTCTGTGCATAGATTTGTCGCGCAAATGTCACAGCCCCTGTAGGAGCGAGCTTGCTCGCGAAAAACCCGAGAGCGCCGCGTTTATCCAAGAAGCGCGCATTATCGTTGACGTTCTTCGCGAGCAAGCTCGCTCCTACAGAGGGGCGTCAGGTGTAGATAAACCGGTTCACGATTCCTTCCAGCATCTCCTGCCGACCACTCACGGCCTGCGGGTCCAGCTCGTTGGCAAACGCATGTTCGGCCAGGGATTGCAGGCTGAACTCGCCCGCCAGTACGGCTTTGCCCAGCGGCTGCTGCCAGCCGGCATAGCGCTGGTCCTTGAACTGTTGCAGCCGGTCGTTCTGCACCATGGCGGCCGCGCGCTCCAGGGCCAGGGCCAACACATCCAGGGCCGCCACGTGGCCGTGGAACAGGTCCACCTCGTCCAGGCTCTGGCGGCGTACCTTGGAATCGAAATTGTAGCCGCCATTCCTGAACCCGCCGGCCTTGAGGATTTCATAGGTGGCCAGGGTCATTTCCTCTACGCTGTTGGGAAACTGGTCGGTATCCCAGCCGTTCTGCGGGTCGCCACGGTTGGCGTCGATGCTGCCGAAAATTCCCAGGGACACGGCGGTGGCAATCTCATGATGAAAGCTGTGCCCGGCCAACGTCGCATGGTTGGCCTCGATATTGACCTTGATCTCGTGCTCCAGGCCGTACTCATGCAGGAAGCCGAACACCGTGGCGCTGTCGTAATCGTACTGATGCTTGGTCGGCTCCTGGGGCTTGGGCTCGATCAGCAGGTCGCCGGTAAAGCCGATCTTGTGCTTATGCTCCACCACCATGCGCATGAACCGGCCAAGCTGCTCGCGCTCGCGCTTGAGGTCGGTGTTGAGCAGGGTTTCATAGCCTTCACGGCCGCCCCACAGCACGTAGTTGGAACCCTTGAGGCGCAGCGTGGCGTTCATTGCGCTGAACACTTGGGCGGCGGCGTAGGCGAACACCTCAGGGTCAGGGTTGCTCGCGGCGCCGGCGGCAAAGCGCGGGTTGCTGAAGCAATTGGCGGTGCCCCACAGCAACTTGATGCCGGTCTGTTCCTGATGACGCTCCAGGTGATCGACCATCTGCGCAAAGTGGTTGCGGTACTCCTTGAGCGAACGGCCTTCGGGCGCCACGTCGGTGTCGTGGAAACTGTAGTAGTCGATGCCCAGCTTGGAGAAAAACTCAAAGGCCGCCTCCGCCTTGCCGATGGCCAGCTCCATTGGATCACCGCTGCGCTGCCACGGCCGCTTGAAGGTGCCCACCCCAAACATATCCGCCCCCGGCCACACAAAGGTGTGCCAGTAACAGGCGGCCATGCGCAGGTGCTCGCGCATGGGCTTGCCGAGGATCAGCTTGTTGGCGTCGTAGTGACGAAACGCGAGGGGAGAGTCGCTGGCAGGGCCTTCGAAGCGAACCTGCTCGACACCGGGGAAGTACGGCATGGGGGTTTCCTTATTGTTCTTGGCGGTGTCTGGATACTAGCAACGGCACTGGGGCTGCTGATTATGAAAATCACCAAGGGGTGGTGCGATTTTGTGCAGTCAGGTCTAGTCTGTCTCCACCGGCCCCAGGACAAAAACAATGAAAACCCTACCGCCCGTGCACCGCATTGCCTTGCTCTTCAACGGCAGCAAAATCTACGACCGTGGCATCATCGCCGGTATCGGCAATTACCTGAGCAGCACCCGTGCGTCCTGGGATTTGTTCCTGGAGGAGGATTTCCTCTGTCGCCTGCGCGGCATCGAGCGTTGGCAGGGCGATGGGATCATTGCCGATTTCGATGACCCGCTGATTGGTGAGGCGTTGGCCGGGAGTCGGATACCGGTGGTGGCGGTGGGCGGGTCGTATGAGGACGTCAGCCTGTACCCCAAGGGGATTCCCTATGTAGCGACCGATAACCATGCCCTCATGAAGCTGGCCTACGAGCATCTGATCGAGGCCGGGCTGACGCGGTTTGCCTGTTTCAGCCTGCCCGAAGCCCAGGCCAATCGCTGGGCCCAGGAGCGTGAGAAGGCTTTTCGCGGCTTGATGCAGCGCGATGGTTTGCAGGTGGAGATCTATCGCGGACTGGGCACCAGCGCGCCGTTGTGGGACAGCGCGGTGGAGCAGCAGATTGCCTGGTTGCACAGCCTGCCCAAGCCCATCGGCATTATTGCCGTGACCGACGCCCGTGCCCGGCAGTTGTTGCAGGCTTGCCTGACAGCAGGCATTGCGGTGCCGGAGGAAGTGGCGCTGATCGGTATCGACAACGACCCGCTGACCCGCACGCTGACGCGGGTGCCGCTCAGTTCGGTGATCCAGGGCACCGAAACCATGGGCCGCACCGCCGCCGCGCTGCTGCATCAGATGCTGCATGGCAAACCCTGTGCGGGTACGCAGGTGCTGGTGCCGCCGGACGCGATCAACGTGCAGGCCTCCAGCCTGCATCAACCTTTGGGCAATCCCTATGTGATGCAGGCCCTGCTGTTCATTCGTCAATACGCCTGCCAGGGCATCAAGACCGCGCAGGTGGCGGCGTATGTCGGGGTGTCGCGTTCATCGTTGGAGTCGCACTTTCGCAAGGTGCGCGGGTGCAGCGTGCACGACGAGATCCTGCGCTTCAAACTCGCCGCCGCCGCCAGGGGCCTGGAAAACCAGGCGCTGGCGATTGCCGATATTGCGCAGACTTGCGGGTTCACCTCGGCGCAATACCTGCACACCGTGTTTCGCCGCGAGTACGGGTGTACGCCGCGGCAGTACCAGCAGGGCGCGGCTTAGAACACCGCCTTGACCTGCATACCCAGGATCAGCGCATTGTCGATACGCTTCCCGGAAAATGCCCCCGGTTCGATGATGTATTGCACATCCGGACGCAAGGTCAGCCACGGCGTAGCCTGATAGCCATAACTGAGTTCGATCAACTGCTCGGCGCTGTCCAGGGCAGGGTAGGGGTTGCCTGCATTGAAGGCCGCCAGTTCCTGTACATCGCGACTGCGCGGGTTCGGCACGGCGCGGCCATAGCCCAGGGCGACGGTGTCGCGCGGGCGGCCTTCGAACGGTTTGTACAACACCACGCCCGCGCCATACCACTTGCTGAACGGCGAGGCCGCCTCGCTGGCCGCCGAGTATTGACCGAAGGCATGCAGGCTGCGGCCCTGGGACGTCGGGGAAACCCACACAGCCTGGTCGATCAACAGGTAGTGACCGCCACGCCCGCTGACCTCTTTGTCGCTGCCGATGCGTTTGACATCGGAGCTGTCGTAGTAATAACCGAGCTTGTATTCACCCGGCAGGCTGCCGGTGTGTTTGTAGATCAGCTCGATGGGCACCACCGTGCCGGTGGTGTGCTTGGGCCCCAGGTGCCAGGCGCGGCTGGAATTGCCGTTGCTGGACGGGTCGACATTGAACGCGGCCACGCGCAGTTGCCAGTTGGGCGAGAAGTCGTATTTCACTCGCGCGCCCAGGTGCGCATTCGGATAGTTGGCCCAGCCGCTGCCGCCCGACATGTTCAACGGGTGTCCGCAGAAACCGGCGTTCATGAAGTTGCACAGGATGCCGCTGTCCAGGCCGCCGAGGTCATTGCCCATGGCCATGTAGCCGAGCTTGAGGTTAAGTGCCGGGGTGAACAGCGTGCGTTCGTAGCTCAACTCGGTGAGGCGGGTGTAGAGGCCACCGTAGTTCTCCTGGATCGGCAGGCGGTTGCCCACCAGGTCTTCGGAGGCGCTGTTGCCGCGGCGGTCGTTGATGGTCAGTTGGATACGGTCGCCGTTGTTGAGACCGTAGAGTTTGCCCAGGTCGAACTGCACACCGAGCTTGAGATTCTGTGAATAGCGCGCCGAGCGATGCTGGCCGCCGTGGGCGTTGTAGGCGGTCTCGCCGCTGTAGTCGCCGCTGAAGCGCACGCCCTGGTCGTCGAGTTCGCGGCGCAGGCCGCCCCAGTCGCCGGTCAGGGTGGAGTCGTCGGCTTGAACGGGCAGGGCGGCGGCAAAGGCCAGGCCCAGCACCAGGCGCCCAAGGGACGTATGAGAAGTAGGGTTCATGGAGGATTTTCCAGGCACAAAAGCGCGGTGCGGGCGCACCGCGCTAACAAGGGGTTGTTACGGCAAGGCGTAGGCGATCACGTAGTCGCCACGGTCGGTGGACTGGCGTGCACCGCCGGCGGTGACGACGATGTACTGCTTGCCGGTTTTCGGCGACACGTAGGTCATCGGGCCGCCCTGGCTGCCCACCGGCAGGCGGGCTTTCCAGATTTCATCACCGTTGCCGCTGTTGAAGGCGCGCAGGTAGAAGTCCTGAGTGCCGGCGATAAAGATCAGGCCACCCTGGGTCGACAGCGTACCGCCGAGGGTCGGCAGGCCGACTTTGATCGGCAGGTGCATGCGGATGCCCAGGGGGCCGGTGTCTTCAACGGTGCCTACCGGTACTTGCCAGGCGATTTTCTGCGTCTTCATGTCGATCGCGGTCAAGGTGCCGAACGGCGGCGCCTGGCACGGAATGCCGGCCACCGACAGGAAGCGGTTCTTGTTCACCGCGTACGGCGTGCCCTTGAGCGGCACGGCGCCCATGCCGGTGTTCAGCGCTTCGCCACCGGAGGCGGCCAGGGCCTTGTTCTGCGACGGCACCATCTGGATCCACAGGCCCAGGCGCATGTCGTTGACGAAGATAAAACCGTGCACCGGGTCGGTAGAAATGCTGCCCCAGTTCATGCCACCCAGGGAACCCGGGAAGCTCAGGGATTTATCGGTGCCCGGCGCGGTGTACAGGCCGTCGTAGCGCATGCCCTTGAAGTCGATGCGGCACAGCAACTGGTCATACGGCGTGGCGCCCCACATGTCCGATTCGGTCAGGGTCTGTGCGCCGATCTGCGGCATGCCCAGGGACTTGGGCTGGGTGGGGGAGTACGGCTCGTTGGGGATGTTCGCGGCTTTGACCGGCACTTCCTGCACGTCGGTCAACGGCTTGCCGGTGGCGCGGTCGAGTACATAGATCTGTCCGGCCTTGGTGCCGATCACCACGGCGGGCACTGCCTTGTCGCTGCCCGGCGGGGTGAAATCGATCAGGCTGGGTTGCATCGGCAGGTCGAAGTCCCACAGGTCATTGTGGACCGTCTGGTACACCCATTTCTCGGCGCCGGTGGAGGCGTCCAGCGCGAGTACCGAAGCGCCGTATTTATGATTGAGCTGGGTGCGCTCCACGCCATAGATGTCGGTGGACGAGCTGCCCATCGGCAGGAAGACCGTGTTCATCAGCGGGTCGTAGGACATCGGTGCCCAGCTGTTCGGGGTGCTGCGCACGTAGGTGCTGCCAGCGGCTGGTGCGTGTTTGTCTTCAGGGTTGCCGGGGTCGAACGCCCAGCGCATCTGCCCGCTGATTACATCGAAACCACGGATCACGCCGCCCGGCATATCGGTTTGCACGTTATCCGCGACGCGACCACCCACCACCACCGTGGTGCCGGCAATCAGCGGCGCCGAGGACAGTTGGTAGTAGCTGTCCGGGACGTTACCCAGGCCGGCCTTCAGATCTACCTGACCGTGGGTGCCGAAGTCTTCGCAGAATTTGCCGGTGTCGGCGTCCACGGCGATCAGACGTGCATCGATGGTGTTGGTCAGCAGACGACGCTGGCATTGCGCACCGGCGGGCACGCTGGCGGCAATGACCGGCGAGCTGCCTTGTTGGGTGGGCTGGGCAATCGGCGCAGTGGCGTCGAAGTAGGCCATGCCACGGCAACGCTGCCAGACCGCTGATTGGGCATTGATCTCGTTCTTCCACAGCTCCTTGCCGGTGTCGGCGTCGAGCGCGATGAGGTTGTTGTGCGGGGTGCAGATGAACACTTTGTTGCCGATCTGCAGGGGCGTCAGTTGGTCCTCGGCACCGTTGCCGTCGCTGATCGCCACGTCACCGGTGTGGTAGGTCCAGGCGACTTTGAGCTTGTCGATGTTGTCGCGATTGATCTGGTCCAGCGCGGCGAAGCGGCTGCCGCCTTCGGTGTTGCCGTAGTGGGCCCAGTCTTTCTGAGCATCGGCCGCAGCCACCGGGGTGATGCCGGGACCGGCGCCGGTTGGCGCTACGCTTGGGTGAGCGACGAACATATTGCCCGCCGCCACTGCCACGCCGAGCGTCAGCACGGCAGCGACGCCGTATGCACCACGCGCCGGTTTGCCGACCAGCAACGGATACACCAGCGCGACCACGATACCGATCACGGCGAACATGAACAGGCGCGAGAACAACGGCCAGTACACCAGGCCCACGTCCGCGACGGCCCAGACGGCCGTGCCGATCAGGAACGCGGCGAACAGCCAGGCACCCGCCGGGTTACGCCGGGCAATCAGCAGCCCGGCAATGGCCATGGCCACGCCACCGACCAGGAAGTACCAGGAACCTCCCAGGCTGATCAATTTGGCGCCGCCGACGGCGAGCGCAAGGCCAAGCAGGGCGATGATCACGCCCAGGCCAAGGAGTAGGAATCTAGAGACGCCAGCGGCGCGCGATGCTCGTTTCATGTCGAAAGGACTCGAGTGAGAGAGGGCAAGGGCGCGATTTTAGCAAGATAAGTAACTGGTTAGTACATTATGCTCGTGCAATAGACTGTTACAGATGCTGCGATGATGGGCGCAGGGCAAAGAACGTAGGAAGGGCAAGCCAGGATGCCGGTCACCTCCCTTTGTAGGAGCGAGCTTGCTCGCGAAAAACTCACAGACACCACGTTGATTCAGGAAGCACGCGTTATCGTTGACCTTTTTCGCGAGCAAGCTCGCTCCTACAGATGGCGCCGGCAGACGGTCAGCGAAACGCCGGCATTACCTGCTCGATAAACAGTGCCAGGGACTTCTTTTTCTCGGCATGGGGCAGGCTGTTGTCGCACCAGAAGCTGAACTCATCCACGCCCAGTTCCTGGTAGTACCGAATGCGCGGGATGATCTCTTCTGCGGTGCCGATCATCGCGGTTTTGTGCAGGCTCTCCAGTTCGAACTCTGGGCGCGCGGCGAACTTCTCTTCCGGGCTTGGCTCGAGGAAACCGTTGACCGGCACGCTCTTGTTGCCGAACCAGGCATCGAAGGTGCGGTAGAACTTCGAGATCGCCGTGGCCCCGACTTTCCAGCCCTGGGGGTCATCAGCGGCGTGCACGTGGGTGTGGCGCAGCACCATCAATTGCGGGCGGGGCACACCAGGGTTGTTGTCCAGGGCGGCCTGGAATTTGTTTTTCAGGTCCAGGACTTCTTCGTCGCCTTTCATCAGCGGCGTGACCATCACGTTGCAGCCGTTGGCCACTGCGAAGTTGTGGGAGTCGGGGTCGCGGGCGGCGATCCACATCGGTGGGGTGGGCTGCTGGATCGGCTTGGGCACACTGGTGGAGGTGGGGAATTTCCAGATGTCGCCGTCATGGGCGTAGTCGCCTTGCCACAGGGCGCGCACCACCGGCACCATTTCGCGCAGGGCCTGGCCGCCGCTCGAGGCGGGCATGCCGCCGGCCATACGGTCGAATTCAACCTGGTAAGCGCCACGGGCCAGGCCCACTTCCATGCGTCCGTTGCTGATCACGTCGAGCAACGCGCATTCCCCCGCTACCCTCAGCGGGTGCCAGAACGGCGCGATGATGGTGCCGGCGCCCAGACGAATCGTGGTGGTCCTGGCCGCAAGGTAAGCCAGCAACGGCATCGGGCTTGGCGATATGGTGTATTCCATCGCGTGGTGTTCGCCAATCCACACGGTGCTGAAGCCACCGGCTTCGGCCATCAGGGTCAGTTCGGTCAAGTCTTCGAACAACTGACGGTGGCTGACGCTTTCATCCCAGCGTTCCATGTGTACGAACAGCGAAAATTTCATGACGCGTACCTCGGATCTATTGTTATTTTTCCGCAAAAAACGGGTTGAGCGGGGTGTCAGGCAGGCACCGGCAGGGTACCCATCTTGCCGTGGCAATACACCAGGGGGTTGTTCGGCTGCGCCGGCACGATCAGGTTCTCGACGGCGCCCACCATGATTGCGTGGTCGCCGCCTTCGTATTCGCGCCACAGTTGGCATTCAATGACCGCCGTGGCGTTGGCCAGGATTGGATTGCCCAGTGCACTCAGGGTCCACTCGATGCCCTGGGCCTTGTCCTTGCCTTTGCGCGCAAAGGCATAGGCTTCGCTTTGCTGCCCGCCGGACAGCACATGAATGGCGAAACGCTTGTTTTTGATCAGCACGGGGTAGGAGTCGGAGCTGTAGTTGGGGCAGAAGAGCACCAGGGCCGGGTCCATGGACAGCGAGCTGAACGCACTGGCGGTGAGGCCGACGATTTGCCCCTCGTCGTCCAGCGTAGTAATCACGGTGACCCCGGACGGAAACGAACCCATCACTTGTTTGTAGATGGCGGCATCGATCATGGGATGGTCCTCTGCTATGAAGCGGTTTTTTAAATTTATAGGTCTGATGGTATACCGTAATACAGGAGTTGCAAGGGCTTTTTTGGACAGGCGATAAACGTGTCCGGAGCCCGCCAAAGGCCTTTATTACGGGGATTTATCCCGTGATGGCGGTTGTTCTCGGGGCGCGATTGCCGGATCAGAGGCGGGCTAAAACAGCGGATCAGCCTTGTTAAAATGTTGGAATACCATAATATGGTGTTCGTATGAGGGGGAGCCATCGAGCTTCCTTCGGATGGCGTCAAACAACTATAAGATCAGACAAGCGCGAGTTATTCCTATGCCTCAGATGTCCCGGCAAGACCCCCTGATCGAGCATCACACGGTCGATTACGTCCCCCTCGCAGAGCGCCACGGGAAGGCCCGCGACCTGTTCACGTTATGGTTCAGTACCAATATCGCGCCGCTGCCCATCGTCACCGGTGCGATGGTGGCCCAGGTGTTCCATCTCAACCTGCTGTGGGGGCTGCTGGCGATTGCCCTCGGGCATCTGCTGGGCGGCGTGGTGATTGCCCTGGCCTCGGCCCAGGGCCCGCGCATGGGCATCCCGCAGATGGTGCAGAGCCGCGGCCAGTTCGGGCGTTATGGCGCGCTGCTGATCGTGTTTTTCGCGGCGCTGATCTACATCGGCTTTTTCATTTCCAATATTGTGCTGGCCGGCAAATCCATCGTCGGCATCGTGCCCTCGGTGCCGGTGCCGGCGAGCATCCTGATCGGCGCGCTCAGCGCCACGGCCATCGGCGTGATCGGCTACCGCTTTATCCATACCTTGAACCGCATCGGCACCTGGGTGATGGGCAGCGCGTTGCTCGCCGGTTTTGTCTACATCTTTGCCCATGACCTGCCGGCCGACTTCCTCACCCGTGGCGGCTTCAACGCCGCCGGCTGGCTGGCCACGGTGTCGCTCGGGATCATCTGGCAGATCAGCTTCTCGCCCTACACCAGTGACTATTCGCGTTACCTGCCGGCGGACATCGGCATCACCCGGCCGTTTATTGCCACCTACCTGGGCGCAACCCTGGGCACCATCCTGTCGTTCGCCTTCGGCCTGGTGGCGGCGCTGGCCACACCGGAAGGCACCGAGGCGATGGTCGCGGTCAAGCAGGCCACCGGCGCGTTGGGGCCGATCCTGATGGTGCTGTTCCTGCTCAATATCATCAGCCACAACGCGCTGAACCTGTACGGCGCGGTGCTTTCGATCATCACCTCGATCCAGACCTTCGCCAGCCACTGGACCCCCAGCATCAAGGTGCGCGTGGTGCTCTCGGGCATCATCCTCGCCGGTTGCTGCGTGGTGGCGCTGGGCGCGTCGGCGGACTTCATCGCGCAATTTATCGGGCTGATCCTCGCGCTGTTGCTGGTGCTGGTGCCGTGGGCCTCGATCAACCTGATCGATTTCTACGTGATCAAGCGCGGCGTGTACGACATCGCCTCGATCTTCCAGGCCGATGGCGGTGTGTATGGCCGATTTAACCTGCATGCGATCGTGGCGTACTTCATCGGGATCATCGTGCAACTGCCGTTTGCCAATACGTCGTTGTATGTGGGGCCCTGGGCCAACCTGGTGGAAGGCGCGGACTTGTCGTGGCTGGTGGGGTTGGCGGTGACGTGTCCGTTGTATTACTGCCTGGCGACGCGCAAGCAAACGCAGAAGGTCCGGGCGGCGAAGCTGGGTTACACCGACTAGACACTCACTTAGCTCAAGTGCCCGGCCAGTGCCGGGCATTTTCGTTTCTCTGGCAAGCTCGCCACGCCGGGATTTCATGGCGAGCCTCGAACGTTCTAGCGGAGCCAGGTAGCGAAAAAAAAAGGCCGCCACGACCCGACGTCGTGGCGACCCGAAGGTGATGCATTCGTCAGATGTCAGTGCGCCCCGGCCGCCTTGTTCAAATCACTCTCGGCCCACTGCGTATACACGCACGCATCCGCCGTGGCCCAGCGCACCCGCACCGGGTCGCCGGCCTTGAGCGGCATGCCCGCCGCCGAGAGCGCCTTGACCGTCATCGACGTACCGCCCAGGGTCTTCACCGCGCAGGTCTGGCTCTCGCCCAGAAACAGTACCTCCCCGACAATCGCCGAGACTTCATTCCAGCCTGCGGCCAACGGCTGCTCGGCGGCCTGTTCGACGCTCAGCGCCAGGGCCTTTTCCGGACGCACCATCAGCAATATGTCCTGCTCGGTGTGCAGCCCGCTGGTCAGGCGGATCGACAGCGACTGGCCTTCGAACGACGCTGCCGCGTTGCCCTGGCCCTTGAGCTTGAGGAAGTTGGAATTGCCCAGGAACGAGGCGACGAACGCGTTCGGCGGGTTCTGGTACAGGTCGAAACCGCTGCCCAGGCCGACGATTTTGCCGTGGCTGAAAATCGCGATGCGCTGGGACAGGCGCATGGCTTCTTCCTGGTCGTGGGTCACGTAGACAATGGTGATGCCCAGGCGCCGGTGCAATTGGCGCAGCTCGTCCTGCAGGTCTTCACGCAGTTTCTTGTCGAGGGCGCCGAGGGGTTCGTCCATCAGCAGGATACGTGGCTCGTACACCAGCGCGCGGGCGATGGCGACGCGCTGTTGCTGGCCGCCGGAGAGTTGCGAAGGGCGGCGATGGGCGAACGGTTCCAGCTGCACCAGCTTGAGCATCGCGTCGACGCGTTTCTCGCGTTCGGCGCTGGCCAGTTTGCGGATGGCCAGGGGGAAGGCGATGTTGTCGCGCACCGACAAGTGCGGAAACAGCGAGTAGCGTTGAAACACCATGCCGATGTCGCGCTTGTGCGGCGGCACGTTGACCAGGGATTGCCCGCTCACCAGGATCTCGCCGCTGCTCGGCGTTTCAAAGCCGGCCAGCATCGACAGGGTGGTGCTCTTGCCCGAGCCGCTGGAGCCGAGGAAGGTGAGGAACTCGCCGTCCTGGATGTCCAGGGAGATGTTGTCCACGGCGGCAAAGTCGCCGTAGTACTTGTTCAGGTTGCGCAGGCTGACCAGGGGGTGGCCGGGGTTCTGCGCGACATCTTGGATCACTGCACTCATGTTCTGCTCCTGGGCGCTTAGGCGCGGGTTTCAGTGCGCCGACGAAGGGCGGCGGCAATCACCATGACCAGTACCGACAGGCCGATCAGCAACGTCGAGGCGACGGCGATCACAGGCGTCAGGTCCTGGCGCAGGGTGGTCCACATTTTCACGGGAAGGGTTTGCAGGGTCGGGCTGGCCATCATCACGCTGAGCACCACTTCGTCCCACGAGACGAGAAAGGCGAACAGCGCACCGGCGACCATCCCTGGGCGAATCACCGGGAAGGTCACCTTGAACACCGCCTGCAAGCGCGAGGCGCCGCAGATCACCGCCGCGTCTTCAATCGACTGGTCGAACAGCTTCAGCGAGTTGATGATCGAGATGATGGTGAACGGCAGCGCAACGATCACATGGCTGACCACAAACGCGAACATCGTGCCGGTGTAGCCGAGCTTGAGGAACAGCGCGTACACCGCCACGGCGATGATCACCAGCGGCACGATCATCGGCAGGGTGAACAGGCCGTAGAGCAGCTCGCGGCCGGGGAAGCGCCCGCGCACCAGGGCAAACGCCGTCGGCAGTCCCAGGGCAACGGCAAAGAACGTGGTCAGCACCGCCACCTTGAGGCTGGCCATTGCCGCGTTCATCCAGTCGGGGTTGGAGAAGAACTGGCCGTACCATTTGAGTGTCCAGCCCGGTGGCGGGAACACCAGCCATTGCGACGAACCGAACGACAGCAACACGATAAACACGATCGGCAAGAGCAGGAACAGGCCAATCAAACCGGTGGTGGTGTAGAGGCCCAGGCGCATCCTGCGGCTCATGGCGTTGGGAGTCAGGAGCATGACGGCTTACCTCGCGTTGCTGGCGCCAACCGGGGATTCCGGCTGGAGCTTCAGGTAGAAGTAGAACAGCACCAGCGTGATCAAAATCAGCAACGCCGCGCCGGCACTGGCCAGGCCCCAATTGAGGAACGATTGCACCTGCTGGATGATGAACTCGGGCAGCATCATGTTCTGCGCACCGCCCAGCAGGGCCGGGGTGACGTAGTAACCGAGGGACATCACAAACACCATCAACCCGCCGGAAAACAACCCCGGCCGACACAGCGGCAGGAATACCCGCAAGAAGTTGGTCCACGGGCTGGCGCCACAGATGGAGCCGGCCTGCAGGATCATCGGGTCGATGGCCTGCATGGTCGCCTGCAGCGGCAACACGATGAACGGAATCATGATGTAGCTCATGCCGATCACCACGCCGGTGAGGTTATGCACCATCTCCAGCGGTTGATCGATGATGCCCATGGCCATCAACGCCTTGTTGATCACCCCCGAGGCTTGCAGCAATACCAGCCAGGAATAGGTGCGGGCGAGCAGGCTGGTCCACATCGACAGCAGCACGATACTCAGGATCCAACGGCCCCAGCCGCGCGGCACCAGGGTAATCGCCCAGGCCAGCGGAAAGCCCAGCAGCAGGCTGAACAGGGTCACCAGGCCGGCCACTGAAAAGGTATTGAGCAACACCCGCGCATACGCCGAGTTGGCAAACAGCTGTTCGTAGTTGCCCAGGCCCGGCACCGGCTCCAGCACGCCGCGCAGCAGCAAGCCGATCAGTGGCCCCAGGAAGAACAGGCCAAGGAACAGCAGTGCCGGAATCAGGTTGCTCGATCCGCGCCAACGCTGCGCCAGGGACGGCGCCCCGGCCTTCGCGCCAACGGTACCGCCGAGGGCGCCCCCGGCCGGCGTGGTTGCCGTCATTTTCATTTGACTAGCCATTCATTCCACCGTGTCGCAATGGCCGGACCGTTCTTGGCCCAGTAGGCGAAATCGAGGGTGATCTGGTCCTTGGCGTAGGCGGTCGGCAGATTGGGCGCCAGGACCGAATCCAGGCGCTGCACGCTGTCGATGTTCACCGGCGCGTAGGCGGTCAGGTTGGAGAAATCCGCCTGGCCCTTGGCGCTGCTGGCATTGGCCAGGAACTTCATCGCCGCCGCTTTGTTTTTCGAGCCTTTAGGCACCACGAGAATGTCGGCCATCACCAGGTTCTGCTTCCAGCTCACGCCCACCGGTGCGCCATCTTCCTGCAAGGCGTGAATGCGACCGTTCCAGAACTGGCCCATGCTGACTTCGCCGGAGGCCAGCAACTGTTGCGACTGCGCGCCGCCGCCCCACCAGACGATGTCTTTCTTGATCGTGTCGAGTTTCTTGAAGGCGCGGTCCAGGTCCAGGGGGTAGAGCGTGTCGGCGGGCACGCCGTCGGCCAGCAGCGCCAGTTCGAGCACGCCCGGGCTCGGCCATTTGTAGAGGGCGCGTTTGCCGGGGTAGGTCTTGGTGTCGAACAAGGCGCTCCAGTCCTGCGGTTTGCCAGCGCCGAGCTTGCCTTCGTTGTAGCCGAGCACGAAGGAGAAGAAGAACGAACCGACACCATGGTCGGAGACGAAGCGCGGGTCGATTTTGTCGCGCTGGATCACCGCGAAGTCGAGGGGCTCGAGCAGGCCTTCGGCGGCGGCGCGCAGGGCGAAGTCGGCTTCGACATCCACCACGTCCCACTGCACGTTGCCGCTTTCGACCATGGCCTTGAGTTTGCCGTAGTCGGTGGGGCCGTCCTGGACGACGGTGATGCCGCTGGCCTTGCTGAAAGGATCGGCCCACGCCTGCTTCTGCGCATCCTGGGTGCTGCCGCCCCAGCTGACGAAATTGACGCTTTCGGCTGCCATGGCCGCGTGGGTGGCCACGCTCAACAGTCCCGCGAACAGCGCCGCGGTTGCACCTTTGTTCAACACCATGTTTACGCCCTCATTGTTGTGTTTATGAGCGGGGCTTTGCAGTGCCCGCCTGTCGGGAGCAGTCGGTCCGGACCATCTGATAAAGTCGTCCGGCCTATGGAATATCATATTATGGTATTCCAAACTTTGCGCAAGCACTTTGCCATACCGGCCATCTGCCAACGCTGGTTTCCAGTCTCAGGTGAAGGGAATGCTTTCCACGACTTCCAGGTCGTAACCGGTCAAGCCTGCATATTTCAGCGGTGGGCCGAGGTGGCGCAGTTTGCCTACGCCCAGGTCCTGCAATATCTGCGCGCCGGTACCCACTTCCGAGTAAATCCGCGACTGCGACCGGCTGAACTGACGCGGCGCCTGGGTCAACTGCGGGACGCGTTCGAGCAAGGCCTGGGACGATTCATGGTTGGCCAGCACCACCACCACGCCGCAGCCTTCTGCCGCCACGCGTTGCAGGGCGGCCCACAAGGTCCAGTTGGACGGCCCGCTGTAGTCGGCGCCGACCAGGTCGCGCAGCGGGTCGATCACGTGTACACGTACCAGCGCCGGTTCATCGCGGCGCAGTTGGCCCATGACCATGGCCATGTGCACGCCGCCGTCGATGCGGTCTTCAAAAGTGATCAGGCGAAAAGTGCCGTGCACAGTGGGCAGGTCGCGCTCGCCGATGCGCACCACGGTGCGTTCGGTGCTGAGACGGTAGTGGATCAGGTCGGCGATGGTGCCGATCTTGATCCCGTGCTTGCGGGCAAAGGCTTCCAGCTCGGGGCGGCGGGCCATGGTGCCGTCATCGTTCATCACTTCGACGATCACCGAGGCCGGTGTGTGCCCGGCCAGGCGCGCCAGGTCGCAACCGGCTTCGGTGTGGCCGGCGCGGGTCAGCACACCGCCATCCCTGGCGCGCAGCGGGAAGATATGCCCCGGCTGCACAATGTCGGCGGGGCCGGCGTTGCTGTCCACAGCCGCCGCCACCGTGCGTGCGCGGTCGGCGGCGGAGATGCCGGTGGTCACGCCGGTGGCGGCCTCGATGGACACGGTAAACGCGGTGCTGAACACGCTGCCATTGCTGGCCACCATCTGCTCCAGGCCCAGGCGTTGGCAATGTTCATCGGTGAGAGTCAGGCAGATCAGGCCACGGGCTTCGCGGGCCATGAAGCTGATAGTCTCGGCGGTGCAACACGCTGCAGGCAGCAGCAGGTCGCCTTCGTTTTCCCGGTCCTCGTCGTCCACCAGCAGCACCATCTTGCCCTGGCGGTAGTCTTCGATGATGTCGGCGATGCTGTTGAAGGGCATGGGGAGTGCTCTGCTTGTTGGTAGTATGTATTATGGTATACCACAAATTCCAAACAAGAGGATGTCGCGATGAAGGCCTATTGGATTGCCCATGTGGACGTGTCCGATGCAGAGCAATACACCCAGTACACCCAGCGCGCGCCGGCGGCGTTTGCGAAATTCGGCGGGCGCTTCCTGGCCAGGGGCGGGCGCAGTGAGGCGCTGGAAGGCGGGCCGGCACGGCAGCGCAATGTGGTGATTGAGTTTGAGAGCTATGAGCAGGCGGTGGCGTGCTATGAGTCTGCCGAATATCAGGCGGCGAAGGGCCACAGAGCGGGGGTGGGGGAGGCGCAGATCATTATTGTGGAAGGGCTGGCGCCCTAGGTATACCTGGCCGAGTGTGGTCCAAATGTGGGAGGGGGCTTGCCCCCGATGGCGGTGGGTCAGCCAGCTTATCTGTAGCTGACACACCCTCATCGAGGCATAGGTATCTACACAACTCTGTAGCGCCCAACCGCGTAACCACGACCCGATGCGAAGCGAGTCGCTCTTGATCTTGATCTGCTTTTGATCTTGATCTTAGGCGCCCCGTTAAACCACGCTGGCCGAACGCAGGCTTGAATC
>NZ_CVTO01000162.1:20316-24674 GCF_900004715.1 Pseudomonas sp. 24 E 13 | reverse complement strand
GCCGTCAGGGCGGAACCCTAAGTGGCCGTTACCGCAGAAACGGATATGTACTCGATCTGATCCAACATCCCGGCCGGCCCAGAGGCCGCCATCGGGGGCAAGCCCCCTCCCACATTAGGCTGAAGATCAGCGTATGAAGTGAATCTTGCCGCTGTCATCATTCCCCATGTAAATGCCATACACCCCCGCCTGGCGCTCTTCGATATAGCGCTCCAGAATCTGCCGGATCGCCGGGTAGTAGATGCTGTCCCAAGGGATGTCCTCGGGGGCGAAGAAGGTGTAGGCCAGGGTTTCCGGGCCGAACTGGCCGGTGATCTCCAGCGCGATGGCGCGGAAGATGATGTACACCTCGCTGATCTTCGGCACGCTGAAAATCGAGTAGGGCGACACGATTTCGGCGCGCACGCCGGTCTCTTCCCAGACTTCGCGCAACGCCGCTTCTTCGGTGGTTTCGCCCCCTTCCATGAAGCCCGCCGGCAGCGTCCAGGTGCCGGGGCGCGGGGGGATTGCGCGCTGGCACAGCAGGTATTTGCCGTCCTGCTCGATGATGCAGCCGGCGATGATCTTGGGGTTGATGTAGTGGATGTAGCCGCAGCCCCGGCACATCAGGCGCTCGTGGGTGTCGCCCGGTGGCAGTTGGTGACCGAGGTCATGGCCGCCGCAGGTCGGGCAGAAGCTGGGGCCGGGCACGGTCAGTGACCTATGCGCGGTTCTTTGAGCGCGATGGGCAGGGTGATCTCGGGGAGCTTGCCGGTTTCTTCCTGTTTGCGCTTGAGGTAATCCAGGGCCACGGCTGCCGCGGCACGTACGTGATCGACGCAGGCCTGGTGGGCGGCGAGGGGGTCGCCGCTCTTGATCGCCTGGACCATGCGCTCCATTTCCTGGTTGCTGGCGCCACGCCGGTTCTGCTGGGACACCGACGTCGCGCGCAGGTAGCTGATACGCGCCTGCAACTGGCGCAACTGAGTGGCGGCCACGTGGTTGCCGCAGCCTTCGAGCAACACATCGTAGAAGCCCTGCACGGAGTCGATCACTTGCTGCAGTTCGCCTTCCTTGAGGGCCTTGCGGTTTTCCTCCAGGGCTTTTTCCAGGGCCTTGATGTCCTTGGCCTTGGCGCGCAGGGTGAACAGCTGCACGATCAAGCCTTCGAGCACGCAGCGCAGTTCATAGATATCGACGGCATCGGCCAGGGTGATGATCGCCACCTGCGGGCCCTTGGCATCGGCGAACTCCACCAGGCCTTCGGATTCCAGGTGGCGCAAGGCTTCGCGCACCGACGTGCGGCTGACGCCAAGGCGGTCGCACAGGTCGCGCTCCACCAGGCGGTCACCGGGCAGCAGCTGGAAATTCATGATGGCGCTGCGCAGTTTCTCCAGCACGATTTCGCGTAGGGTGACCGGGTTGTGATTGACCTTGAAGCTGTCGTCGAGGGGCGCGCGTTTCATGGGGTTTGCTCTGAATGTGGCGGTTAACTGGAGGCCTCGGCATCGGCTTCGGCGAAGGCTTCACGGGCCAGCCTGAAGCTGTCCACGGCGGCGGGAACCCCGCAGTAAATGCCGACCTGAAGCAGAATTTCGCGTATTTGTTCACGACTCAGCCCGTTGCGCAAGGCGCCGCGCACGTGCAGCTTGAGTTCGTGAGGCCGATTGAGGGCCGAAATCATTGCCAAGTTTATCATGCTGCGTTCTTTAAGCGACAAACCCTCCCGGCCCCACACATGGCCCCAGCAGTACTCGGTGACCATCTCCTGCAGCGGTCGCGTGAAGTCGTCGGCGTTGTCGATTGAACGCTGTACGTAGGCTTCACCCAAGACTTGCGTACGGATTTTCAGGCCTTGTTCATACTTGTCGTTGCTCATGGTTCAGTGCTCCTCAGGCCAGGGTCGGCAGCGCGCCGAGCTTGCCTTTGTGATAGATCATCGGCGTGACCGGCTGTGTGGGCAGGATCAGGTTCTTCACCGCGCCGACAATGATCGCGTGGTCACCGCCGTCGTATTCGCGCCACAACTCGCACTCGATGATGGCCGTGGCGTTGGCCAGCAGCGGGTTGCCCAAGTCGCTGAGGTGCCACTCGATGCCCTTGGCCTTTTCCTTGCCTTTGCTGGCGAAGGCATAGGCTTCGGCGGTCTGGCCGGCGGACAGCAGGTGGATCGCAAAGCGCTTGCTGTCGCGCAGGATCGGGTAGGTGTCCGACGCGTAGTTGGGGCAGAACAGCACCAGGGCCGGATCGATCGATAGCGCACTGAATGCGCTGGCGGTGATGCCGACGATGCCGCCGTCCGGGTCGAGGGTGGTGACCACCGTGACGCCCGAAGGAAACGAGCTCATGACGTCTTTGTAAATGCCGGGTTCGATCATGGGTGTGGCCTCTTAACGCATCACAAAGGGATCAGGCATGGGCGCCTGGGACAGGTTGATCCACACCGTCTTCAGCTCGGTGTAGGCCAGCACCGAATCGATGCCGCTTTCGCGTCCGTAGCCGCTGTTCTTGAAGCCGCCGATGGGCGCCATGGCCGAGACGGCGCGGTAGGTGTTGACCCAGATAATCCCCGAGCGCACGTCGCGGGCCAGTCGATGGGCGCGGCCCAGGTCGCGGGTCCAGATGCCGGCGGCGAGGCCGAACTGGGAGTCGTTGGCAATCGCCAGCGCTTGGGCTTCGTCCTTGAAACGGATCACCGAAGCCACCGGGCCGAACACTTCTTCCTGCATGATTTTCATTGAGTTGGCGTCGCACTCGAACAGCGTCGGCTCATAGAACCAGCCTTCACCGAGGTGCTGCGGGCGTTTGCCACCGGTGCGCAGGCGTGCGCCTTCGGCGATGGCATCCGCCACCAGGCCTTCGACCACGGCCAGTTGCTGGGCGGTGGCCATGGGGCCCATCTCGCTGGCATCGTCCAGGGGATTGCCGATGCGGATGCGTTCGGCGCGCTGCACCAGGCGCTCGACGAACTCGTCGTAGATGTCATCCTGCACCAGCAGGCGCGACCCGGACACGCAGCTCTGGCCGGACGCCGCGAAGATCCCGGCAATCGCACCGTTGATGGCGCTGTCGAGGTCGGCGTCGGCAAAAATGATATTCGGTGACTTGCCACCCAGCTCCAGCGACAGCTTGGCGAAGTTCTCCGCGCTGCTGCGCACCACATGCCGAGCGGTGGCCGCGCCGCCGGTGAAGGCGATTTTGCGCACCAGTGGGTGACGGGTGAGGGCGGCGCCGGTACTTGGGCCGTAGCCGGTCACCACGTTGACCACGCCCGGTGGAATGCCGGCTTCGAGGGCCAGGCGCGCCAGTTCCAGGACAGTCGCCGAAGCGTGTTCCGAGGGCTTGATCACGATGGTATTGCCTGCCGCGAGGGCCGGCGCGAGCTTGATCGCCGTCAGGTACAGCGGGCTGTTCCACGGAATGATCGCGGCGACCACGCCCATGGCTTCGTGGACCGTGTAGGCGAACAGGTCCGGCTTGTCCAGCGGCAAAGTGCCGCCTTCGAGCTTGTCGGCCAGGCCTGCGGTGTAGTGGAAGAACTCCGGCAGGTAGCTGACCTGGCCGCGGGTCTCGCGGATCAGCTTGCCATTGTCGCGGCTTTCCAACTGCGCCAGTTGTTCGGTGTTCTGGGCGATCAAGTCACCCAGGCGGCGCAGCAGTTTGCCCCGTGCGGTGGCGCTGAGGCCACGCCAGGCCGGGCTCTCAAAAGCCGTTTGTGCGGCCTGTACGGCGCGGTCCACGTCGGTTTCATCGGCATCGGGCAATTGCGCCCAGGGCTCGGCCAGGGCCGGGTTGAGGCTGTCGAAAGTCTTGCCGGACAGGGCATCGACCCATTCACCGCCGATGCACATCTGGAAGCGTGCGAGTGTCATGCAACGATCCCCTTTATTGGATTATTTTGGGTGTACACGGTGTCGAGGAACCCCAGCAGCAGGCTGTTGACCAGGCGCGGTGATTCGACCGGCATCATATGCCGTTGCTCGGCCAGCACCGCAACCGTGGCGCCGGGAATACAGTCGGCCAGTTGCCGGGCCATTTCCGGCGTCGAGCCGGGGTCCAGTTCGCCGGTGGCGACCAGGGTGGGCACGCGCAGGCCCTTGAGGTCGTCGGCGCGGTACATGTCCTGGGTCGCAAACAGCTCGTAGGTGGTGAGGTAGCCCTGGGGATCGTTGCCCGCCAGGGTCTGGCGCAGCGCGGCGATCTGCGCCGGGTTGGCCGCCTGGTATTCAGGGCTGAACCAGCGCGACAGCGCCGCTTGCGCATTCGCATCCGGCCCGTGCTCGGCGGCCTGGGCCGTGCGCGCGATGACGCCGGCACGCTGCTCGGGGCTGCGGTTGAACACACTGTTGAGCACCACCAGGCTTTTGAGGCGGTCGGGG
>NZ_CVTO01000162.1:0-20233 GCF_900004715.1 Pseudomonas sp. 24 E 13 | reverse complement strand
AATGCAGGGCAAACGCCCGTGCGACCAGGCCGCCCATGGAAAACCCGATCACCGTGGCCTGGGGCACTTGCAGGTGGTCGAGCAGTTCCAGCAACTGGTCCGCATAGCCGAGCAACGGCGTGCCGGCGGCCGGGCGCGGGCTGGCGCCATGGCCGAGCATGTCATAGCTGATCACATGGTATTTCGTGGCCAGGCCAACGACTTGCCCGCCCCACATTTCTTTGTTCAGGCCCACGCCGTGGATCAAAACCACAGGCTGGCCTTGGCCGGTCGCCAGGTAACTGGTGCCGGCCGGGGTGCGTTCAGCGGTGAGCCGAATCATGGAGCGCTCCTGCATGCTTTTTGTCATGGCCGGTGTTGCTTACTGGGCTTGTTCAGCCGCCAGCTCTTCCAGGTCGATGTAACGGTTGCCGATCCGTGGGTGCAGGCGACCGCCATCGGCGCAGCCCAGCACGACGACGATTTCGTCGGCGCGCGGCGCGTCTTCGATCTGCATTTCCAGGGTGATGTAATGCGAGCGCAGGCCTTCGTCGTCCTTGTGCATCATCGGAATCTGGATCGAGGTGCCCGGGCCGCCGCGCTTGTTGGTGAAGCTCAGGTAGCTCTTGGCCTTGACCGCTTCACGGTAGTGGTTGCCGAAGCGCAGGGTATGGATGATCGCGCTCGCGTGTTCGATCTCGCCATCGGCACCCACCACGGCCGCTTTGCCGTAGGCCTCGATGTTCTCGGCGCCGCCGATGATGGCGACCAGGCGCTCGACCATCAGCGCGCCGAGGTCGGAGCAGTTGGCACGAATTTCCGGCTTCAGGTCTTCGACGAAACCACAACCCAGCCAGGGGTTTTTCAGCACCACGGCCAGTCCGACCATTTTCACGGGCGTGTCGGAGGCTTTGCCGCCCTCGATAAAGGTCTCTTCTACATAACTGACGATCTTGCGGATTTCGAAACTCATGGGCTGCTCCGTCTAAGTGAGGGTCTGCGTATGATGGTATACCATAATACGATAAGCGCAATAGCTGTAGGAGCGAGCGTGCTCGCGAAAAACTCACAGGCACCGCGTTCATTCAGGAAGCACGCGTTATCGTTGACGTTTTTCGCGAGCAAGCTCGCTCCTACAGTTGCTCGCTGGCAGTGCTTGAGGGGGGAAGGGGTGCAGCGATCAGGCGGTGAAGGGCTCACCGCCTGCTTTGGGAGAGGACGTCAGAACTTGAAGCGGCCCACCAGACCGTTGAGCTGACCGGAAATGTCGGTCAAACGCCCCGAGCCGGTCTGCGCGGTATGCGCAAACTCTTCAACCAGCTGCGCATCGGCATGGATCTGCGCGATGTGCCGGTTGATCTCTTCGGCCACCTGGTGCTGTTCTTCGGCGGCCGTGGCGATCTGGGTGTTCTGGTCGCGAATCGAGTCCACCGAGCCACGGATCTTTTCGAAGCTGTCGCGGGCCTGCTGGATACGCTCCACGCTGGTGTGCGACACCAGCAAACTGCCTTGCATCTGTTGGGTGACTTCCTGGGTGCGGCGGGCAAGATTGCCCAGCAGGCTGTCGATCTCGCCGGTGGAATCGGCGGTGCGTCGAGCCAGGGCGCGGACTTCGTCGGCCACTACCGCGAAACCACGGCCCTGGTCGCCGGCGCGGGCCGCCTCGATCGCGGCGTTGAGCGCCAGCAGGTTGGTCTGTTCGGCAATCGAACGGATGGTGTCGAGGATGGTGTTGATGTTCTGGCTGTCCTGCTCCAGCAACTGCATGGTCTGGGTCGACTTCTGCAAGTCTTCGCTGAGCTTGAGCACGCTGCCGGTGGCTTCGCCGATGTGCTGCTGGCCGTTGTGTACGTCGCGATAGCCTTCGTCGGCACTCACCGCAGCGGCGCTGCAGGAACGGGCCACTTCATTGGCGGTTGCCACCATCTCGTTGAAGGCGGTGCTCACCAGTTCCACCGCTTCGCGTTGGCGACCGGCGGCCTGGTTCATGTTACTGGCCACTTCGCTGGTGTCGGCGGCGGCGGTTTGCAGGTCCGAGGACGCGTTGCCGATGCGTTGCACCAGTTGGGCAATCATGCCCAGGAACTGGTTGAACCAGCCGGCGAGGATGGCGGTTTCGTCCTTGCCTTGCACCTTGAGCTGGCGCGTAAGGTCGCCTTCACCTTCGGCGATTTCCTGCAGGCCATCGGCCACGCCGCTAATCGGGCGCACGATCACGCGGGCGAAACTGGCGCCGACAATGGCGAACACGACGGCCAATACCGCGGCGATGGCCGCGATCAACCAGGTCAGGCGGGTGGCACCGGCCATTACTTCATCGCGCTTGATCAGGCCGATAAAGCGCCAGCCCAGGTCTTTGGAGCTGACCACGTTGGCCATGTAGGCCACGCCGTCGATGTCGACCTGAGTCACGCCGTCGCCGCCCTTGGCCAGTTCGGCGTAGTTGGGGCCCAGGTCGGCCAGGGGCTTGAAGTTGTGCTTGGCATCGCTGGGGTCTACCAGCACGTTGCCGTTGTCTTCCACCAGCATCAAGTAGCCGCTGTCGCCCAGCTTGATGGTGCGTACCAGTTCAGTGAGTTGCTTGAGCGACACGTCCAGGCCGACCACGCCGAGGATATTGCCCGTGGCATCGGCGACGGCGCGCACGGTACCGATCAGCACCACATCGTCCGGCGCCCAGTAGTAGGCACCGGTGCGCACGGTCTTGCCCGGGGCAGCGACGCCGGCCTGGTACCAGGGGCGCACGCGTGGGTCGTAGTTGTTCAGCTTGGTGTCGTCCGGCCAGCTGGCGTAGCCGCCATCGCGCAGGCCCAGGGACAGGTAGGCGGTGCTGGGATGGCTTTTGGCGAACTGGTCGAATATCGCCAGCAGCTCGATATTGGTCGGTGTGAGGGGGATTTTCGCCCCATCCGCGCCGGCGTAGCTTTTCAGGTCCTTGGCCGCAACAACGCGCGGGTCCTTGGCCACGAATTCCACGTTCTGGCTGATGCCGTCGAAAAACTGCTTCATGCCATTGTCGATCTGGCGGATCTCGCGACCGCTGCTGTCGAGAAAGTTGGCAAGGGCGCCTTCGCGCACATTCAACACCACAATAACGGCGACCAGGATGACCGGCACGCACGCGATGGCCGCAAACGCCCATGTCAGCTTCTGCTTGATATTCATGACTTCACCCGCGGGTATTTATAGTTTTGGCAAGGGGGAAACGGTCGTGCTAAGCGTCGCATGCGTTGTTATGGGGCCGAGGCCATGCGTACCCTCGGTTTATCGACCGAGGGCGCCGGCACTTGAGGGGGAAGGGCGGGGACTCAGCCGATTTGATCGCCGGCCAGGGCGTCACGGCGCATGGACTGCAGGTTTTTCTCGATGGTTTCGCAGATGGCTTCCATTTGGATCTGATGTTCGCTGGAGCGAAACGGGCTTTGCAGGTCGGTGCCGATGCGTTCGATCGCCAGCAGCATGAAGCCCACCACCGTAGAGGCCAACGGGGTGAACCAGCCGAGGGATTCCACCAGGCCCACCGGTACGATCAGGCAGAACAGCGAAATGAACAGCCGGGGGAAATACACGTAGGGGTAGGGCAGCGGCGTGTTGGCGATGCGCTCCATGCCGCCCTGGGCATTGGACAGGTCCACCAGGGTCGACTCCAGCCGCGCCAGGCGGATGCTGTCCAGGTGACCGGCCTTGTATTCCCGGGCGAGCAAGGCGGCCGAGCCGGTCAGGATGTCGTTGGCGAAGTTGTTGGTGGCGCCATTGCGCGCGAATTCCTCGTCAGGGATGAACGCGCGCACTTCCTCCGGGCAGGGCTCGCCCTTGAGGTGCGCGGCCAGGCAATTCACATAGGCCACATGACGGCGCAGCAGGGTCGATTTGATCGGGTTCACTTCGCTGTCGGGGTCGTCCAGCAGGGTCAGCACCTGGCGCGCGAAGCTGCGCGAGTTGTTGACCATCGAGCCCCATAAAGTGCGCGCTTCCCACCAGCGGTTGTAGGCGCTGCTGTTACGAAAGCTGATCAGCACCACCAGCGCCGAACCCAGCAAGGTCAGAGGCATCAGCGGCAAGTTGATCTTGGAGTTGAGGAACAGCATGAAATCCACCGTGACGGCGATATCCCACAACAACAGCCAGAACAGGGCCCAGCCCACATAGCCCATGGTCTTGATGATCAGGCGGTATTTCTTGAGAAGGGCAGCTTTCAAACGAGAACCTCGCGCGTGCGTTTGGCGACAATGCCAGGTTACGACGCCGCAGGCGGATGAAGGTTCGCCCAACGAGACCTGGTTGGATGTTTTAGCGCGACGCCAGGGTGGATGTAACAGGAAGTGTCTTCGAACTGCCGATGGCAGGGGGCACCGGGGAAACTGGAACAACTTTGGTACTGATGACGTCTTGCGCAGCAATCGCTGTACATTGCGTTCGAGGCAAAAAGCCATTAACCGCAGGGTTTACCACGTGATTTGTTTTGGGGCCGGGCTGCAGGGATTTCGTAGCTGAGATCAGGAATCAAGTTGGATGATCAGGGCTCTTTCATGCATGTCAGTTCGTTGAAGTCGGCTATGTGGAGTACCGCGCAAGCAATCGAACGTCATAAGGATTTTGAATCGTGCTTGAGAGCGCATTACCACGTGCTGCTCGTGCCCTATTCCAGACGACCGTTTTTCTATAAGAGTGCACTTAAATACAGTCGTCTGATGGTGTCGTTTGCGTTATTGAGTGAGTACTTCGCCACACCGTTACCGTTGTTGTCCGAAGTTAAAACCCTGTGCGTGACGCGCAGGTATTGTTCAAAAAACAGCCTGGAATCAATGTTTCTGTTATTACGGGCGCTGGGCTTTATGGAGGTGGCGCCGCACCCGGAAGACAGTCGTTTCCGAGTGTATGCGCCCTCGGATGAAGCCTGCCGTGAAGCACGCTTGATGTTGAACTCGCTTACCGAGTCGTTGGCGCGGCTGTACCCTGACCGGGCGATATTCCGGAAAATGCGCGAGCTGGATGATCGCGGCTTCCTGGCCCTCTACTTCAGGGGCTTTGCCATCATTCTCGACGCCGACCTGACGGTCGATGTATTGCTGCCCGAGTGTTACTGGCTGGTGAAAAGAGACGCCGGGCACCTGTTGATGCTGGCCATTTATAACGACGCCTTTGCGCCGGAAAATGATCGGGCAACGTTCAGGTCATCGTCTTATCTTGCCTTGGCCAAGCAACTTTCGGTGTCCAAGACCCACATTATCCGAATGGTTCAGGAGGGCGTTGAAAAGGGCTATTTCAAAGCGCACTCCAAGACCCGCCTGGAAGTGCTGCCACCCTTCGTCAGCCTGGTAAAGCGGTTCATGGCCTTTTCATTTGCGGTGGGCCTGCATGCTATTGAAATGGGAGCGTAAGGATGCCGGCTCACTTGAAGTTAAGACCCAGGATGCGCAGGTTGTTGTCGCCTGCGGTCACGCAAGCCGAATGGATAGGCATCATTGCCTGGACAGGTATCGGTTGGATGCAGGCAACGCTGTTGGACCTGTATATGTTGAGTGTCACCCTTGCCCTGTTGCTTGTTTGCCGTGTTCATTCGCTGACGACGAACTTTCTACTGTGGCGCTTGCTGGGGGTGACCTACATCGTGCTGTTGTCAGTGGGGTTTGCCTATGTGATTCACTTGAATCCGCAATTGCGTATCTATGGCTTGCCCTTGGCGGTCACCCTGGTGGTCGGCAGCGCCATCCTGTTTATCAGCGTTCAGGACTATCTGGTTGGCGCGCTGTCGGTGTGGCTCATCCTGTGGTCGCCCATGCAGGCCGAGCTGTATGCCGCAACCCAAGGCTATCTGTTGATATTTTGCGCCTCGTCGGTGTCGATCGGTTTTATCCTCAGTTACTCGTACCTGAAGAACCTGCGTTCGGTGTTGCTGGTGGAAAGTGAGTTTCGCGCCTTGGCCGAGACCGATTACCTGACCTCCATCCTCAACCGGCGCGCGTTCATGCAGAGCTTCGAAAAGCTGCTAGACAGCGGCCACGGTGGCTACTTCATCATGCTCGATATCGACAGTTTCAAGGCGATGAACGACCGGTATGGCCACGACGTTGGGGACAAGATTCTGCGCGCCATGGCGCTCTGCCTGAAAAACGCCAAAGGCAGCTACAGCTTTGGAAGGATCGGCGGGGAAGAGTTCGGCGTGCTGTTGCAGGGCGATGACCCGGCGTTTGCCTGCGAGTTTGTGCTGGATTTGCTGCAGGCGATCCGTTGCAGCGTCGCGGCCCCGCACAACTATACGTGCAGTGCCGGCATGGCGCGCTTTACGTCAGGTGACGAACTGTCGATGGTACTCAAGATCGCCGACAAGAACCTGTATGGCGCCAAGCGCAATGGCAAGGACTGTGTGCATCTCGATGGCGCGCCGCTGCGGCCCGTCGCGGCCTGAAGCGCAGCCGGCGTGATTCAGCGCTGGGCCAGTACGCTGGCCAGCAACCCGGGGAAACGCTCCTCGAGTTCATCACGGCGCAATGAGTTCATGTGGGTGGTGCCCACATTGCGCGTGTTCACCAGGCCGGCGTCGCGCAATACC
Source organism: Pseudomonas sp. 24 E 13 (assembly GCF_900004715.1). Taxonomy (NCBI): domain Bacteria; kingdom Pseudomonadati; phylum Pseudomonadota; class Gammaproteobacteria; order Pseudomonadales; family Pseudomonadaceae; genus Pseudomonas; species Pseudomonas sp. 24 E 13. The sequence continues at coordinate 13,701 of NZ_CVTO01000162.1, read as the reverse complement.
CTGAAGTGGTGGGACACGCTGGATTTGGGTCGCCCTCCGTCCAGTTCACCACAGGTGGCTTCGGGCACGTCGGCCAGGCAGCGCACGATTTCCAGGCGCACGGGGTCGCTGAGGGCGTAAAGCAGACGCTCCAGCGTGAGTTCTTGCAGGGTAGGGTGTTTGAATGCGCGCATGGAGCGAATCATAACAGGGGGGTAGCACTGAACACCATAGTTCGATTACCATCGAACTATCGAATCAACCACCTTTCCCTCGGAGTATCTGATGTCCGCATTATTCGAACCGTTCAAACTCAAAGACGTTACCCTGCGCAATCGCATTGCCATTCCACCGATGTGCCAATACAGGGCCGACGACGGCATGGTCAATGACTGGCACCACGTGCACTTGGCCAGCATGGCCCGTGGCGGTGCCGGCCTGCTGGTGGTCGAGGCCACCGCCGTCTCGCCTGAGGGGCGTATCACTCCAGGCTGCGCCGGTATCTGGAGCGATGCCCATGCCCAGGCGTTCGTTCCCATGGTCAAGGCCATCAAGGCGGCGGGCTCCGTACCGGGTATCCAGATCGCCCACGCCGGTCGCAAAGCCAGCGCCAACCGTCCATGGGAAGGCGACGACCACATCCCTGCGTCCGATGCCAGTAGCTGGGAAACCATCGCCCCTTCGGCGATTGCGTTCGGCGAGAACCTGCCCAAGGTGCCGCGTGCCATGACCCTGGACGATATCGCCCGGGTCCGGCAGGATTTCGTCGACGCCGCCCGTCGCGCCCGTGATGCCGGTTTTGAGTGGATCGAACTGCACTTCGCCCATGGCTATCTGGGCCAGAGCTTTTTTTCCGAACACACCAACCAGCGCACCGACGCCTACGGTGGCAGCTTCGACAACCGCAGCCGCTTCCTCCTGGAAACCCTGGCCGCCGTGCGCGAAGTCTGGCCGGAAAACCTGCCGCTTACCGCACGCTTCGGTGTGATCGAATACGACGGTCGCGATGAGCAGACCCTCACCGAGTCCATCGAACTGGCGCGCCGTTTCAAGGCCGGTGGTCTGGACCTGCTGAGCGTCAGCGTCGGGTTCACCATTCCCGACACCAACATCCCGTGGGGCCCGGCCTTCCTGGGCCCGATCGCCGAGCGTGTGCGCCGCGAAGCGGGTATTCCGGTGACATCGGCGTGGGGCTTTGGTACGCCGCAACTGGCCGAAGGCGCGCTGCAGGCCGGGCAACTTGACCTGGTGTCGGTGGGCCGTGCGCACCTGGCCGATCCGCATTGGGCGTACTTTGCGGCCAAGGAGCTGGGCGTGGACAACGCCTCCTGGACCCTGCCGGCGCCTTATGCGCACTGGTTGGAGCGCTATCGCTGAGGCCAGTAAAAAGCGTTTTTGCGCATATCTAAATGTGGGAGGGGGCTTGCCCCCGGTAGCAGTGGCTCAGTCTCAATATTTTTGACTGATACACCGCCATCGGGGGCAAGCCCCCTCCCACATTTGTTTTTCATCCACCAGACAATCCGCGCCACTTCGTACAAAGCTGATACACGAAAAATAACAAATGAGAACGGATATCAAACGAGAATGCATTGATATATGATGCGCGGCGAATTCTTGGCAGGTTTGCCGCCCCATCTGGCTCATTCACTAGGTTCAACATCCATGCGTCGTACCCTGATTTCCATCTGTGTGCTGCAGGCGTTTTCCCCGTTCAGTTGGGCAGATAGTGCCCCCACCGAAAAAACCAGCCTTGAGTTGCAGGCGACCACTGTGACCGGCACGGCGGATTTCGAGACGGCTCAAGGACCGGTCAAGGGCTACCACGCCACACGTTCAGCCAGTGCGACGCGTACCGATACATCCATCCATGAAACACCGCAGTCCATCACCGTGGTCTCCAGAGACGTGGTCGAGGACATCGGTGCGACGCGTCTGCAAGATGCGCTCGATTACGCGGGCGGGGTGGGCCGGGCGAATAACTTCGGCGGCCAGGGCCTCACCAATTTCACCGTGCGCGGTTTTACCACGGCAGAGTTCTATCGCAACGGTTTCCCCGTGAACCGCGGCTACCCGGCCATGCCCGACGCCAACACGATCGAACGTCTTGAAGTGTTGCGTGGCCCGGCGACCATGCTCTACGGCCGGGGCGATCCCGGCGGCACCTTCAACGTGGTGTCCAAGCAGCCGTTGGCCGAGCGCACGGTCACACTGGGCAGCCAACTGGATGATCAAGGCATGAAGCGCGGCACCCTGGATGCGTCCGGCCCGCTGGATGAAGAAGGCCGCCTGGCCTATCGCCTGAATGTGGTGGGCGAGGGCGGCGATACGTTCCGCGACCATGTCTCCACCGAACGCTACGGCGTGGCCCCGGTGCTGACCTGGCAAGCGACCGATGAGACCAAGGTGATCTTCGAAGGCGACTTCATACGCAACAACCACCCGCTGGATCGCGGCCTGACCCGCTTTGCCAACCAGCGCGGCACGCCGTCGCGCGACACCTTCTGGGGTGAAAAGTACGCCGGTGACCTGCACAACGATAACAACACGGCCCAGTTGCGCTTCGAGCATCTGCTCAACGACAACTGGACCCTGGGCGGTGGGTTCCAGTGGCTGGACGGCACGATGAAGGGCGATGGCGTGGAGGCCAATAACGCGAGCAGCCTCGGCGCTGACGGCCGCACCCTGCAGCGCAACTTCAACTACCGCAAGCTGGAATGGACCGACAAGGACTATCAGCTCAACCTGACCGGGCATTTCTCCACCGGTGGCCTCGACCACACCTTGCTCACAGGCATCGAATACGAAGATTACGATTACAAGTCGATCATCCAGCGTTCCAGCGCTGCAGCGGGGACTTTTCCAATCGATATCTTCAACCCGGTCTATGGCCAGCCACGTCCGGCGCTGACCCGCACGCCGACCCACGATAAAGAAAACCTCAAGACCTATGCGGTCTTCGTCCAGGACCAGGTGGCGCTGACCGAACGTTTGAAAGTCCTCGCCGGCGCACGCCTTGAGCGCTTCGAGCACCAGTACGAATCCTATGTGTCGGGCGTCAAACCCTGGAACGCAGCCGACAACGCCGTCACCCCGCGCGTCGGCGTGATGTATGACCTCACCGACACCGTCGCGCTCTACGCCGATGCCGCCCGCTCCTTCAAGCCGAACACCGGTGCCAGCCGTCAAGGTGGCGGGTTCGAGCCGGAGAAAGGCAAGTCCTATGAGATGGGCGTGAAATGGGAAGCGCTGGATAAACAGCTGAGCGTCGATGCGGCGATCTACCAGATCGAAAAGAAGAACGTCCAGGGTGTCGACCCGCTCAACGCCGATTTCAAGGTCGCGACCGGCGAGGTGCGCAGCCGTGGTTTCGACCTGAACGTGGCCGGCAACCTGACGCCTGAATGGCGGATGATCGGCGGCTATGCCTATGTGGATGCCGCCGTTACCAAGGACACGACGGTGCGTACCGGGACGCGTCAGGCCAACATCCCGCGCAACAGTTTCAGCCTGCTCAACGTGTACGAGTTCCAGGATGGCGCACTCAAGGGCCTGGGCCTTGGCGCCGGTGGCAAATACGTGGCTGATCGTGCCGGGCAGACCGCCAATTCCACCTTCACCATGGACGCTTACACGGTGGTCGACCTGCTCGGTTACTACAAGGTCAACGAGAACGTGCGGCTCAACCTGGATGTGAAGAACCTGTTCAACCGTGAATACGAAGAGGGCTCGTTCCTGAACTTCTATGCCTACCCGGGTGAGCCGCGCACCGTGCAGGTGGGCATCGCCTACACCCTCTGACGCTGTACACAGTCCAAATGTGGGAGGGGGCTTGCCCCCGATGCGGTATGTCAGCCAGCTCTGTTGTCGCTGACCCACCGCCATCGGGGGCAAGCCCCCTCCCACATTTGATTCCATTTATCCCTTGGGCGATCTACAACGGCGTCAACACATTCATCACCGTATCCAGCGCCACGCGGGTGTCATCCAGTTGCACCAGCGAGGCATGCCGCGCGCCCAGCGCGTCACGGTTTTTTATCGCGGTCAGAATCGCCTTGTGCCGGGGCAGGCTCAACCCCTGGATATCCGGGCGGCGGTTGGTGATGTTGATCGATTCACGCAACGGCAGCGAAAGCATGTTGCACATGTAGGCGAGCAGGTCGTTGCGCGTGGCGTCGGCAATCGCACGGTGAAAATCCAGGTCGGCCTGCAACAGTTCTTCGTGGGTCTTGGCGGTTTCCATGCCCTGGTAGGCGTGTTCGATGATGGCGATATCTTCATCGGTGGCGGTGGTCGCTGCCATGGCGGCGATTTCCGGTTCGAGAATGCGCCGCACCCCGGCCAGGGTATTGAAGAATTCACTGTGGGGCGTGGACTGCATCAACCAGGACAGCACGTCCGGGTCGAGCAGGTGCCATTTCAAGCGTGGCCGCACCACCGCGCCCACGCGCGGCTTGGAATACACCAGGCCCTTGGCGCTGAGCACCCGCGTCGCCTCGCGGAGCACCGAACGGCTGACCTTGTATTCCTCGCAGAGCGTGGCCTCCATGGGCAGACGTTCTTCGGGCTTGAAGCGGCCGGAAACGATGTGCATGCCCAGGTCTTGAACGATCTGGGCATGCTGGCTCTTGCGCGGCTTGGGCGGCTGGTGATCCATAACGACGGGCAGGCTCTGACTTAGATTCGCGGCATCATAGCATCCCAATTAGTGGGAATGCCGTGGGACTTCAGCCCCTCGGCAACCCACCAGGAAGTCGAAGTCGCAGCCCTGGTCAGCCTGCAGCACATGGTCGATGTACAGCTGGCGATAGCCGCCGACGATGAGTTTTTCAGGTGGCGCCAGGTCGGCCATGCGCGCTGCCAGCTCTGCGTCGGGGATGTCCAGGTGCAGGCGGCCGTTGGCGCAGTCGAGCTCAATCCAGTCGCCTTCCTTCACCGCAGCCAACGGCCCGCCGGCCGCCGCTTCCGGCGCCACGTGCAACACCACCGTGCCGTACGCCGTGCCGCTCATGCGCGCATCGGAAATGCGCACCATGTCGGTCACGCCCTGGGCCAGCAACTTGGCCGGCAGGCCCATGTTGCCCACTTCAGCCATGCCCGGGTAACCCTTGGGCCCGCAGTTTTTCATGACCAGGATCGAGTTGGCGTCCACGTCCAGCTCCGGGTCGTTGATGCGTGCCTTGTACATGTCGAAGTTTTCGAACACCACCGCGCGGCCACGGTGCTGCATCAGCTCGGCACTGGCGGCCGATGGCTTGAGCACCGCACCGAGTGGCGCCAGGTTGCCGCGCAGTACGCAAATGCCGCCGTCGGCGCGGATCGGGTTGTCGAGGGTGCGGATCACCTCATCCTGGCCGTAGATCGGCGAGTCCTTGGTGTTTTCGCCCAACGACTTGCCGTTGACGGTCAAGGCATTCGGGTGCGGGATCAGGTTGGCTTCACCGAGACGGCGCAACACGGCGGGCAGGCCACCGGCGTAGTAGAACTCCTCCATCAGGAAGCGCCCCGACGGCTGCAAATCGACAATGGTCGGCATGCCACGGCCGATGCGCGTCCAGTCATCCAGGTCGAGCTCGACGCCGATGCGCCCGGCGATGGCTTTGAGGTGAATCACCGCGTTGGTCGAGCCGCCGATGGCCGCGTTGACGCGAATCGCGTTTTCAAACGCTTCTTTGGTGAGAATCTTCGACAGTTTCAAATCTTCGCGCACCATCTCCACCGCGCGCATGCCGGACATATGCGCCAGCACATAACGCCGCGCATCCACCGCCGGAATCGCCGCGTTGTGCGGCAGGGAGGTGCCCAGCGCTTCGGCCATGCAGGCCATGGTCGACGCGGTGCCCATGGTGTTGCAGGTACCCGCCGAGCGCGACATGCCGCCTTCGGCCGCAAGGAAATCATCCAGGGTGATGGTGCCGGCCTTGACCTGTTCGCTGAGCTGCCACACCACCGTGCCCGAGCCGATGTCCTGGCCCTTGTGTTTGCCGTTGAGCATCGGCCCGCCGGTGACGACGATGGCCGGCACATCACAACTGGCGGCGCCCATCAGCAGCGCCGGAGTGGTTTTGTCGCAGCCGGTCAGCAGCACCACGCCATCGATCGGGTTGCCGCGAATCGCTTCTTCCACATCCATGCTCGCCAGGTTACGCGTGAGCATGGCGGTAGGGCGCAGGTTCGATTCGCCGTTGGAGAACACCGGAAATTCCACCGGAAAGCCACCGGCTTCGATCACGCCGCGTTTGACGTGCTCGGCGATCTGGCGGAAATGCGCGTTGCACGGGGTCAGCTCCGACCAGGTGTTGCAGATGCCGATGATCGGCTTGCCATGGAACTGATGGTCGGCAATGCCCTGGTTCTTCATCCAGCTGCGGTACATGAAGCCGTTCTTGTCGGCAGTACCAAACCACTGGGCGGAGCGTAGGCCGGGCTTTTTATCAGACATGATCGATTCTCTTATTGTATGACTATATGTTCTAACCGTAGCTAAACATAAGCGCAAAAACCAAGCTTTGGAAGAGTTGTTTTGTAAATAGTCCTACTATATAGTCTTTCTCAACTGAGGTATGACCCTGGCGGATTTTCGCGAGAGGCGTCCCCCGAGCTTCTATAAAAACAACAATCGGAGATCGACCCCCATGAGCCAGGAACTGCGGCTTATTCGGCGCATCACGCTGAAACTGATTCCCTTCCTGATCCTGCTGTACCTGATTGCCTATGTGGACCGCTCCGCCGTTGGCTTCGCCAAGCTGCACATGGGCGCCGACGTCGGCATCGGCGATGCGGCCTATGGCCTGGGCGCCGGGTTGTTCTTCATTGGCTACTTCCTGTTCGAGATTCCCAGCAACCTGATGCTCGACCGCTTCGGCGCGCGGCGCTGGTTTGCGCGCATCATGATCACCTGGGGCACCATCACCATCGGCATGGCCTTTGTGCAGGGGCCGCACAGCTTCTACGTGATGCGCTTTCTGCTCGGCGCGGCCGAGGCGGGGTTCTTCCCGGGCGTGCTGTACTACATCACCCAATGGTTCCCGGTGCGCCATCGCGGCAAGATCCTCGGGCTGTTCATTCTGTCCCAACCCATCGCCATGATGATCACCGGCCCGGTGTCGGGCGGCCTGCTGGGCATGGATGGCCTGCTCGGCCTGCACGGCTGGCAGTGGCTGTTTATCGTGATCGGCACCCCGGCGATCCTGCTGACCTGGCCAGTGCTGCGCTACCTGCCGGACGGCCCCAAGCAGGTCAAGTGGATGAGCGAGGAAGAAAAGGCCTGGCTCACGGGTGAGTTGAACAAAGACCTGCAAGCCTACGGCCAGACCCGTCACGGCAACCCGTTGCATGCGTTGAAAGACAAGCGCGTGTTGCTGCTGGCGCTGTTCTACCTGCCGGTGACCCTGAGCATCTACGGCCTTGGCCTGTGGCTGCCGACCTTGATCAAACAGTTCGGCGGCAGTGACCTCACCACCGGCTTCATCTCCGCCGTGCCTTACCTCTTCGGCATCATCGGTCTGCTGATCATCCCGCGCAGTTCCGACCGCCTGAATGACCGTTACGGCCACCTCGCCGTGCTCTATGTACTGGGCGCCATCGGCCTGTTTTCAAGCGCCTGGCTGAGTGCGCCCGTGCTGCAGATGGCGGCGCTGTGCCTGGCCGCATTCGCCCTGTTTTCCTGCACCGCGGTGTTCTGGACCTTGCCGGGGCGGTTCTTCGCCGGCGCCAGTGCGGCGGCGGGTATTGCGTTGATCAACTCGGTGGGCAACCTCGGCGGGTACATCGGCCCGTTCGTGATCGGTGCGCTCAAGGAATACACCGGCAACCTGGCTTCGGGCCTGTACTTCCTGTCGGCGGTGATGGTGTTCGGGCTGGTCTTGACCGGCGTGGTCTACCGTGTGCTGGAGCGCAAGCATGTGCTGCCCGTCGACCAATTCGCCGCCAGCGCCCGTGGCGCCACACGACCTTAATCTGGGAGAAAATTCATGCGTTTAGTTCAGTTCGAGTCAAGCAACGGCGAACGCCGCGTCGGCGTCGTCGAGGGCAGCCAACTGCGTGAGGTGCGCAGCGCGTGCAGCGTGCGCGAGTTGGCCCTGGCCGCCATCGAAGCGGGCGTGGGCCTGGAACAACAGGTGAACAGCCTCGGCCTGGGCGACAGCCACGACTATGCAAGCCTGCTGGCCGACCTGAAGGTCCTGCCGCCGCTGGATCATCCGGACCCTGCACACATGCTCATCAGCGGCACCGGCCTGACCCACCTGGGCAGCGCTTCGGCGCGGGACAAGATGCACCAGGCGGGCGACGAGACCGCCTTGACCGACACCATGCGCATCTTCAAATGGGGCGTGGAGGGCGGCAAGCCGGCGGCCGGCCAGGCGGGCGTGCAACCGGAGTGGTTCTACAAGGGCGACGGCAGCACCGTCGTGCGCCCGGGCGCTGCCTTCCCGGTACCACCGTTTGCCGAAGATGCCGGTGAAGAGCCGGAAATCGGCGGCCTCTACGTGATCGGCCCGGACAGCAAGCCCTATCGTGTGGGCTTTGCGGTGGGCAACGAATTCTCCGACCACATCATGGAACGCAAGAACTACCTGTACCTGGCCCATTCCAAACTGCGCAGTTGCAGCTATGGCCCGGAAGTGCGTGTCGGCGAGTTGCCCCAGCACCTGGCGGGCACCAGCCGTATCCTGCGCAACGGCGAGGAAATCTGGCGGAACGAATTCCTCAGCGGCGAGGCCAATATGTGCCACAGCCTGGAAAACCTCGAGTACCACCACTTCAAATACCGCCAGTTCCTCAAGCCCGGCGATGTGCATATTCACTTCTTCGGCACCGCCACACTGTCATTCGCCGACGGTATACGTACCCAGGCCGGCGATGTGTTCGAGATCAGCCAGGCTGAGTTCGGCGCGCCGCTGGTCAACAGCGTCGGCAGCAGCGATGCGGTATTCGAACCCGGCAACGTTATCACCCTTTAAAGGAGAGCCCCATGACCCAGTTCCTCGGCCACAACTACATCGGCGGCCAGCGCAGCGCCAACGGCAGCGTCAAGCTGCAAAGCGTCGACGCGACCACAGGCCAGGCCTTGCCCCAGGACTTCTATCAGGCCACCCCGGAGGAAGTCGACGCCGCCGCCAGGGCCGCCGCCCAGGCGTATCCAGCCTACCGCGCCTTGAGTGCGGCGCGGCGCGCGCAGTTCCTGGATGCGATCGCCGACGAACTGGATGCCCTGAGCGATAACTTCGTTGAGTTGGTGTGCCGCGAAACCGCCTTGCCGGCTGCGCGTATCAAGGGCGAGCGTGGGCGCACCAGCGGCCAGATGCGCCTGTTCGCCAACGTGCTGCGCCGGGGTGATTTCTACGGTGCGCGCATCGACAAGGCACTGCCGGATCGCCAGCCGCTGCCGCGTCCGGACCTGCGCCAATACCGCATCGGCCTCGGCCCGGTCGCCGTGTTCGGCGCCAGCAACTTCCCCCTGGCATTTTCCACGGCCGGTGGCGATACCGCGGCGGCGTTGGCGGCAGGCTGCCCGGTGGTGTTCAAGGCCCACAGCGGCCATATGGCGACGGCTGAACAGGTCGCCGATGCGATCATTCGCGCCGCGCAAGCGACCGAGATGCCCGCCGGTGTATTCAACATGATTTTCGGTGGCGGCGTCGGCGAAGCGCTGGTCAAGCATCCGGCGATCCAGTCGGTGGGCTTTACCGGCTCGCTCAAGGGCGGCCGTGCCCTGTGCGACATGGCCGCAGCCCGCCCGCAGCCGATCCCGGTATTTGCCGAGATGTCGAGCATCAACCCGGTGATTGTATTGCCCCAGGCCCTCAAGGCACGGGCCGAAAGCGTGGCCCGCGACCTGACCGCCTCGGTGGTGCAGGGCTGCGGTCAGTTCTGCACCAACCCAGGCCTGGTGATCGGCATCGCTTCGCCCGAATTCAGCGCATTCACCCAACAAGTGGCGCAGCTGATCGGCGAGCAACCGGCGCAGACCATGCTCAACGCCGGCACCCTGGGCAGCTACGGCAAGGGCCTGGAAAAACTCCTGTCCCACCCTGGCATTGAACACCTGGCCGGCAACGCGCAATCGGGCAACCAGGCGCAGCCGCAACTGTTCAAAGCCGATGTACGCCTGTTGATCGACGGCGACGAAGTGCTGCAGGAAGAAGTCTTCGGCCCCACCACGGTGTTTGTCGAAGTCGCCGACCAGGCCCAGCTCAGCACCGCCTTGCACGGCCTGCACGGGCAGTTGACGGCCACGATCATTGGCGAGCCGGGCGACCTGCAACAGTTCGCCGAGCTGACGCCGCTGCTGGAGCAGAAAGTCGGACGCATCCTGCTCAACGGATACCCCACCGGCGTGGAAGTCTGCGATTCGATGGTGCACGGCGGGCCGTACCCGGCCACCTCGGATGCCCGTGGCACCTCGGTCGGCACCTTGGCCATCGATCGTTTCCTGCGCCCGGTGTGCTTCCAGAACTACCCTGACAGCTTGCTGCCCGACGCGCTGAAGAACGCCAACCCGCTGCGTATCCAGCGGCTGGTGGATGGCGCGCCGTCTCGCGAATCGCTGTAAGTCACCCGGAGGCTTCATGACATTGAGCGCAGTCACCTCACACCGTGCCCGGTTGGGCGAAGGGCCGTTCTGGGATGCGCGGTCCCAGGCCCTTTATTGGGTGGATATCGCCGCCCGGCAGGCGCTGCGCCTGATGGGCGGGCAGTTGCGGGTCTGGCAATTACCCGAGCACGTCTCGGCGTTCATTCCCTGTGAAAGCGGCGATGCACTGGTGACCCTGAGCAGCGGTGTGTACCGGCTGGACTTGAACACCGAAGCCTTGACCCTGCTGTGCGTGGCCGACCCGCAAGCGGGCAACCGTGGCAATGAAGCGCGCTGCGATGCCCAGGGCCGACTGTGGCTGGGCACCATGCAGAACAATATTGGCGAGCAGGGTGAAGACCTGCCGATCACGCGACGCTCCGGCGGGCTGTTTCGCATCGATGCCGATGCGACGGTCACGCCGTTGCTCAGCGGGCTGGGCATTCCCAATACCTTGCTGTGGAACGAGGAGGGTAGCCAGGTGCACTTTGGCGACAGCCTGGATGGCACGCTCTATCAGCATTCGATCCACGCCGATGGCCGGCTGGCACCCGCACAGGTGTGGTTCGGCCCGCACGAACGCGGCGGGCCGGACGGCTCGGCCATGGACACTGAAGGCTATATCTGGAATGCGCGCTGGGACGGCAGTTGCCTGCTGCGCCTGGCGCCTGACGGTGAGGTGGACCGCATCATCGAACTGCCGGTCAGCCGGCCCACCAGTTGCGTGTTCGGTGGAGCGGATCTCACCACCTTGTATATCACCAGCGCCGCGAGCCCCTTGGGTCACCCCCTGGACGGTGCGGTGCTGGCCCTAGACGTTGATGTCCCTGGAAAACCTTGCACTCGCTTTGCCGGATAAACCCTGTAGGCGCGAGCTTGCTCGCGAAAAACGTCAACGATAACGCGTTCATCCTGGATGAACGCGGTGCTCTCAGGTTTTTCGCGAGCAAGCTCGCTCCTACACAAAAACACAAAACAACAACAAGGAGTCACCCGTATGAATCGTCGTCGTGGTTTGCGTTCCCTGTGCTGCGCCGCTGTGGCGGTCTCGGCCATGAGCTTGAGCGGGCTGTTGCTGGCCGCTGAAGAAGTGAAGATCGGCTTTTTGGTCAAACAGGCCGAAGAACCCTGGTTCCAGACCGAATGGGCCTTCGCCGAAAAAGCCGGCAAGGAGCACGGTTTCACCGTGATCAAGATCGCCGTGCCGGATGGCGAGAAAACCCTGTCGGCCATCGACAGCCTGGCCGCCAACGGCGCCAAGGGCTTTGTGATCTGCCCGCCGGATGTGTCCCTCGGCCCGGCCATCGTCGCCAAGGCCAAGGTCAACGGCCTCAAAGTGATGGCCGTGGACGACCGCTTCGTCGACGCCAAGGGCAACTTCATGGAAGACGTGCCGTACCTGGGCATGGCCGCGTTTGAAGTGGGCCAGAAACAGGGCGCCGCCATGGCCGCCGAAGCGAAAAAACGCGGCTGGGACTGGAAGGACACCTACGCGGTAATCAACACCTTCAACGAACTCGACACCGGCAAGAAACGCACCGACGGCTCGATCAAATCTCTGGAAGAAGCCGGCATTCCCAAGGACCATATCCTCACCGCCGCGCTTAAAACCCTCGACGTGCCCGGCAGCATGGACGCCACTAATTCGGCCCTGGTCAAGCTGCCCAGCGGCGCGAAAAACCTGATCATCGGCGGCATGAACGACAACACCGTGCTCGGTGGCGTACGTGCCACTGAAAGCGCCGGCTTCAAGGCCGCCAACGTGATCGGCATCGGCATCAATGGCACCGACGCCATCGGCGAATTGAAGAAAGCCGACAGCGGCTTCTTCGGCTCGATGCTGCCAAGCCCGCATATCGAGGGCTACAACACCGCTCTGATGATGTACGAGTGGGTCACCAAAGGCACTGAACCGCCGAAGTACACCGCGATGGACGAAGTGACCCTGATCACCCGTGCCAATTTCCAGGAAGAACTGACCAAGATCGGGCTGTGGAAATGACCGCTGCGGCCCTGCGTTTTGACGGTATCGGCAAAACCTTCCCTGGGGTCAAGGCGCTCGATGGCATCAGCTTCACCGCGCACCCGGGGCAAGTGCACGCCCTCATGGGCGAGAACGGTGCGGGTAAATCGACGCTGCTGAAGATCCTCGGCGGCGCCTATATTCCCAGCAGCGGCACGGTGCAGATCGGCGAGCGGGTCATGGCCTTCAAGAACGCCGCCGACAGCATTGCCAGCGGCGTGGCGGTGATCCATCAGGAGCTGCACCTGGTGCCGGAAATGACCGTGGCCGAAAACCTGTTCCTCGGGCATCTACCGTCGCGTTTTGGCGTGGTCAACCGCGGTGTGCTGCGCCAGCAGGCGCTGGCGTGCCTCAAGGGCCTGGCCGATGAAATCGATCCCCAGGAAAAGCTCGGGCGCCTGTCCCTGGGCCAGCGCCAATTGGTGGAAATCGCCAAGGCGCTGTCCCGTGGCGCCCATGTGATTGCCTTCGATGAGCCGACCAGCAGCCTGTCGGCGCGTGAGATTGATCGCTTGATGGCGATCATCACGCGCCTGCGCGATGAGGGCAAAGTGGTGCTCTATGTCTCCCACCGCATGGAAGAAGTGTTCCGTATCTGCAATGCGGTCACGGTGTTCAAGGACGGGCGCTTCGTGCGCACCTTCGAGGACATGAGCGCGCTGAGCCACGATCAGTTGGTGACCTGCATGGTCGGCCGCGATATCCAGGACATCTACGACTATCGCCCGCGCGAGCACGGCGAAGTGGCGCTCAAGGTCGACGGCCTGCTCGGTCCCGGCCTGCGCGCGCCGATCAGTTTCAACGTGCGCAAAGGCGAAATCCTAGGCCTGTTCGGCTTGGTGGGAGCAGGGCGCACGGAACTGTTCCGCCTGCTCAGCGGCCTGGAGCGTGCCAGTGCCGGCAGCCTGGAGTTGTGCGGTGAGCCGCTGCAATTGCGTTCACCGCGCGATGCCATCGCGGCCGGCGTACTGCTGTGCCCGGAAGACCGCAAGAAAGAGGGCATCATTCCGCTGTCCAGCGTTGCTGAAAACATCAACATCAGTGCCCGGGGCGCGCATTCGGCGTTCGGCTGGCTGCTGCGCGATGGCTGGGAAAAGGGCAACGCCGACGGGCAAATCAAGGC
>NZ_CVTO01000102.1:120882-171408 GCF_900004715.1 Pseudomonas sp. 24 E 13 | reverse complement strand
GTCGTGGCCGTGCCATCAGGCCAACCGGTGACGCCGAAGGCGGTGGCCAACTCTCCGGCCGCTGCTGCGAGGCCAAAGCGAAGGGCGGCACGTTGGGCTTGACCACTGGCCGATGCGGGTAGGTTTTGGTTGATGAACTGCTCCACCGTGCGGCGAACGATCACCGACCACCTGAGCATTTCTCCTGGCGCGCATAGTGCGTGCAGGAAGGCGGTGAGGGGCGTGCCGTAGTATTTGGCTACACGGGCCTTGAGGGCATCGGAGAGGGCGGCAGCGTCCTCAAAACCGTTAAGCACATCGAACATCCCGAGGCCTTTGCTGGCATCCGCAGGCACGGCGAGCATGCGCACCTCCATGCCCGCTTTCAGCTCCTTGTTGGCATCCGCCATGTGCTGCGCCAACGTCTTTTCGCCCGTCGAGAGAAACAGCAAGCGCCACTCCTGCACCTGTCGGCCCGCTTGTCCTCGATCATTCGCACGAGCCTTACCGGTGCCATTGCCTAGCATGTACACCGTCTCGCCGATAATGCGCGGATCGCACATGCCGATTTCATCCAGCACCAGTAGGCCGTCCGAATGTGCGGCGGCGATTGACTCCAGTGCGTTATCCGTCGAGCGCCATGAGCGCACCAGACGCGGCCCGCCATAAACCGAGGCCGCGACCTGCAAGTGAGTGGTTTTGCCCCCGGAACTGTCGCCATACAGGTGGAAGCCGCCCGACTCATGACCGAGCATGTTCAACAGAGGCCCTGCAAAGGCCACAGAAACGACAAACGCCAAGCGGTGGTTACCAACGCACAGCGCGCCGATTTGCTGCTGCCATTGCTCCAGAGAACCTGCCTCGCTGATCGGCGGCAACTGCGCACCGGCCTCATAAAAGTGCAGGTGTTCGGCGTGCGAGCCGATCTGTTCTTCGGGCAATAGGAACGCATTGTCGTGCCAGCCCAAGCGTGTCACCAAACGTGCTCGCTGGGCGCTATCGAAGCCGCCAAGGTAACTCTGCAGGTCATTGCGTGCGTTGCGCCCTGATCGGCTTCCAGCAAGGCGCAAGCCCATGTCTACCAGCGGGCCGAGTACGTCCTTACCGAAGTCGCCGGTCATGGTTCGGGCCGGAATGTTCCAGCGTTTTTTGGCACCGTCCGGGTCGTCGAACTCGACCAACAAACCCCAGTTGTGGCCCTTGTCGTCGCGAGTGCGGGCGATGATTTCCAGAGGCGAACAGACGGGGCGCGCCTCGCCATCGTCGCCGGAATAAAAAACCCCTTCAGGCGTCAGGCGAAAGCCGCCCGGCAACAGGTCATTTTTCGATTTCGCAGGGCGTTTGGCGTGCTCCTTAGCCTTGGTTTGTTGAGGCTCAGTGGGCTCAGTAACACTGCCGAAAAACTCGCCGTTGCGCACCAGTTCGGCGACATGGCCAGCGGTCCAGCCTTTGGCTAAGGCGTCCGCTGCATCGTCACCATCCTCCCATTTTCCGCCTTTGATGAGCGTTGGTTTTCCGCCTTTGCTGCTGGGCTTGAGCTTGAACACGTCGAGTGAGACTCGTTGTATTGACGCGGCGCCCAGCTCAATCAACTTGAGTTCGATGGCGTCCATGCAGGCCTTGCCGCTGGCATCGTTATCCGGCCACAGCACCACCGTGCGCCCTTTGAGTGGCGTCAGATCGGCCTTGTGCCAAGAGTTGGAGCCGTTCGGCCAGCACGTGGCTACATACTCCTGCATCAGTTCAGCAGCGGCGTCAGCAGCCTTTTCGCCTTCACACAGCACCACAGGCACGTCGGTACGCTGTGCCAGCTCATCTAGGCGCAGCAATGGCCGAGGTTCCGGCAAGCCTTGCCAGCGCCATTGTGTGGTTTGCCCATCGGAGCGCTTGCACCAGGTTAGCGGTGCAAAGACCTTCCTCGGTTTGCCGTCTTCATCTGGGCCCAGGTCGAAGCGATACAGCGCCATGACTGGCTGGCCCTGAGCATCGCGATAGATCCACACCTTGGACGGAACACCGTGTTGCCGGTGCTTGGCAGGACATTTGTTCATGGCCTCGACCGGGATCGGCTGAATCGCGATCCACTCCGGCGTTGCGTTCTTGGTCGGTGCGCTTTTGGTTGTCGCTGAACCTGCGGAAACGCTGAGCAGATCCGCCAGTTTTTTGCAGGCCTCAACGTCCGTGCCGCCATCGATATAACGCACCAGGTCGATCAGGTCGCCGCCCTTATCGCCGGTGGCAAAATCCGCCCAGGTGCCTTTGCTCAAATTGACCTTGAGCGAGCCTGCACGTTTGTCCGTGCGCGTCGGGTTTGGTGCTGTGTATTCCTTGCCGCCGTCGACGCGTTTGCCGTTCGGCAGCCAGTGAGTAAGAACGCGGTCGATGTTCTTCAGGGCAGCGCTTTTTACGTCGGCAAAGCTGGGGCGTTTTGGGATGTTGCCGGTGCGCTGAGTCATGGTGCGGTCCTCGACTCAAGCAACGCCTCGTTCACGTCGTCGATCAGCGCCTTGGCCATCTCGCCGAGGTAGAACGCAGGCCAACTAAAACGCTCGCCCGCATCGCTGATGGCCGCGTCTAGGATCAGTTGGTTGGCGTGGTGCAGAATCTGGGGGACGGCTTCAAGTGCGTCTTCCAACGGGATACCGGCATTCACTCGAAACAGGTTTTGGCCGTTACCGTTGGCAGGGGAAAACTCGGAGCGTCCAAGCGTGCAGGAGTGGGTCACAGCGCACCGCCTTTCTGGCCCATCGGCACAGAGGAGGCATCACCGTACATGGTCAGTGTTTTGATCAAGCCCAAGGTGCCACGCACGTCCCAAATAACAGACGACAGCACGCGGTTGGAGAGCAAGGGTTTATCCCCGTCTAAGTGGTCTTCCAACAGCATGAGAACTGAGTCGGCACGGTCGAGCGCACAGGTGATGGCGTCGATAGGCAAACCGGCTTCGGCCTCTTGGCTGACGCAGAGGAGATCCTCGGGTAATGCAAAGCCTGTGAGCATGCTCATTGGGCACCCCCTACGGCTTCCAGAGCTCGCGCTTTGGACATATGGGCGTTGTAACGGGCGAGGCGTGTAGCGAGGCTGGAGTTGGCGTGTAAAGCGGCGAGAGCCATTGCTCGATGAGCAGCGGCGCGAGTTTTGGACGGATTGAGGGCGTGCATGTGGAGCTCCTTTTGCTGGGGAGCTACCACCGTTCGCGACCAAGCGAGTTAGGGTGGCAGCTGTGCGCGGGTTGGTCGACCGGGGCAAAAGGAACCCAGCAGGCCCGAAGGCCTCCCACACACAGCCGCCATAACACGGAACTGCGGACGCAAAAAAAGCGCCTGCAATTGTAATGGGGGCGCCTATGCGCCTTTTGCTTTTCGGGCGACCAAGCCCGATCGCTGAATTTGCAGCGACGGCCAGAGAGTAACGTCGGTTTTTTGAAAGTGCAACTGTGCCGATCTCTTGCGGATTTTTTCGATGCGGCATAAATTGATCAGGCATGTAGATTTACCTCAACGCCTCCGGTTGCCGCCGGGGGCGTTTTCGTTTCAGGCATGGATTTCCCAGCTCAGGGAAACAAAGGGCAAGAAGTCGCTATCGAGGCAAGCGCGTGCATCTTCGTAAGCGTCTATCTGTTGGCCTTCGTCGACGATGATTGCTCGGGGGGCTTGGCAGGGAACTGACAATGCGCACCAGATGCCGTCTGCCCATCGCATCACCATCACGTCCCGATTTAGGCGTTTTTGCTCTTTGCGATAGCGTTCGAAGCGTTGCATCCACCGAGGCGTAAATCCGACTGTTCTGAGTACAGAAAAGGGCTGCAAGATGGCCCTGTTGGTGACTCGATTTTTCATGCTGCCACCTGGTCGCGAGCCTCTATGCGGCTTCGTGCCCATGTTTGGATTTCAGATAAAACCCAAGCAACGGGCGCACCGCGGGCGTTGCTGTTGCTCAATTTGACGGGCAGGGGAAAGCCGCTATCTGTGCGCTGCATGAGTTTGTAGATGGTGGAGCGCTTCATGCCCACGATCCGCTCGACCTCGGGCATACGGATCAATGTCGAGGATGCGTCAAAGATTGGGCTTGGAGTGGTTGGGTTAAGGCGGGGAATTTCGGTGATAGGGGCTTTCATAGGTCTTGCTCTCGACTGGTTAGGACTGAGAGCAATGATCTAGGTGCAGGTCGGTGGTGAGCAGTTCACTTCCAATTGAAATTCGATTGAAATTTCTGGCTTACAGCACGAAATAGCGTTTGAGGATGGCCTCAACTCTTTTGCGAGTGAGGGCTTTTTCGGTCTCAAGCGCAATCCACTCAGGCCGTAGTTTTGGAGGTTTTGCTACCTCACCTTGTAGCCAGGCATGCACCTTCGTTGCAACGTTGCGTTTGGACATCCCCGCTGCGCGGTAGTGAAGCCCCTGTTCAACTATCGCGGCGTCTCGAGCGCTAATTTCCTCGTTACGCTCCATACCGCTGATGAGGCCGCCTTTTTTGCGGATGGCATTTCTAATCGCTCGTTCGGCGATGGGTCTTAGTTCATCGTCGGCCAGGCAGGGTAGGGATGTGATCGGTTTCAGATAGAGGGCGTAATCATCAAGTGTGTGAATGCGCTCATCCGGATCTATCTGCATCTCGACGAACTGGCAGTAGAGATCCCTGGGCCAGTCGGTTGGAGGTTCAAAGACATGAGACCAAGCCTCTTGATCAGCTGTCGCCATCCAGTCGGCTAACGTTTCCAGCGCTTTTACGGCACAAGCCATGATGTATGCAGAATGAGCATCGCGCTCTGACGCCGAGTAGCAATTGCTGTACATGCGGACCCAATGCGCGAGGCGTGCCTTGGTATCGGTGGAGGCATATTGAAAAATCGTCTCCTCATGGATCGTCGTCTGAATGTACATGCTGGCTAAATCTTTGTTGATATCGTCACCATGAATGCGCAGACAGCATTGGTCGATCAAGCGGCAGGCGTCAGCGACCTGCTCACGGCAGAGGCCATAGAGCGGTTGCGCGCAGAGATAACTGAGCAGGCCCCGGCTTAACGCCAAATGCAAAATGGGATGTTGATCAGTCATCGCGAAGTGTCATCGGTACCGTGTAACGGAGAGTCCCACGCCCTGGATTCAAAGCGGGTAACCAGCGAAAGCCGCTTTGTAGGCATAGGTGCAGAACGCTTGCCCTCAGCAGTCGTGCGCGGGCTATGGCGTTACACGCATGGGCAGCGTTACATCGGATGTACGCTAAGCTGCTGAACTGTGTAACGAACCTGAAAGCCAATGAATCCGGGCACTTGGCGACTGGCGTTACACGAGTAACACGCGTTACACCGGATTTAGAGGGGGGCAGGGTAAGTGCTCTCACACTGCCTTCCCAAATTGACCCTGCACTACATTCCCGGCCTCTAGGGAATCGAGATGATCGGCGTACCACTGCATCATCTGTGTGCGTTGCTCAAGGTACTGAGCCTTGTTGTAAATCCCTCGAACACCTTGTGCTTTGTGACTGAGTTGGGCCTCGATATGGTCAGCTGGATATCCGTGTTCGTTAAGGATCGTGCTGGCGATGTGGCGGAAGCCATGGCCGGTCTGGCGGCCCTCGTAACCAAGGCGTCTGAGTGCCATTAGGAATACGGTATCGCTGCGGGGTTTAGTGCGGTCGCTTCTACCTGGAAACAGGAGTGGGTAGGCGCCGGTTATTTGTCGAAGCTCTAATAGTACTTCCACTGCTTGAGTGCATAGTGGCACCAGATGCTCACGACCTTTCTTGCGACCCTTGCGCTCGACTGGAACGGTCCACAGCCTCTTGTCGAAATCGAACTCTACCCAATGAGCTTCTCGGAGTTCGCTAGGGCGTACAGCCATCAGGGTCAACATTCTTAGGCCAAGCTGAACATCTTTGGCGTGGGGGTAGGAGCGTATCGCTCGAAGTAACCCCGGGAGCTCATCGGGGGAGACGTGGGCGTAGTTCTCTGCCTTTCCCGAGGACAGAAATTTATGCACACCCTCCAACGGATTGTTGACGGCTCTGCCTGTTACGCGAGCCAGGTCATAGATATCTTTGCAGTAGGCCCTCACACGGCTCATCTGTTCCAGAATCCCCTGACGCTCAAGCCCTCTCAATAGCTCCATCCACTCCATCGACATAATTGAGGTGTAGGGGCGTTTACCGAGCGAGGGGAATACATGGCGTTCGAGTGCGCCAAGTATCCTTTTGGCCGTACCAGCATCCCAGCCGCTTAGGCGAGACGTGTGCCACTCCCTTGCCAATGCTTCAAAGGTGTCGTTGGCCGCGTCGATCTCGGCGGCTTGGCGAGCTTTCTTGGAGGTGATCGGGTTCTTACCTTCCGATGCGTCGGAGCGTAGATCAGCCGCTTTCTGTCGAGCGAAAGCGCCACCCACTTCCGGGTAGCCGCCAAGACCAAGCCATGACCATTTGCCGTCCGGCTTTTTGTAGCGTAACTCCCAAGATTTCTGGCCGTTTGGCTTGACCCTGAAATACAGCCCTGGGCTGTCTAGTTCGCGGTATGCCCCGCCCTCAGGCTCCAGGCTGGAAAGTGTCGTGTCAGCGAGAGGGCGTCGCTTGATATCTGTGCGTTTCATCCTTGTATGCCTTCAGTTCAATTATTTATGAAGCATACACGTGGGCATACACGGAGGGGAAGGATAGGGGTAGATAGAGGTGGACAGCCAGAAACAAGAAAGCCCGCACTAGGCGGGCTTCTTGAGGTGATTCATAGACTGCTGTAGACATCTATGGATCGGTACTTGGTGGCTACACAGGGACTTGAACCCCGGACCCCAGCATTATGAATGCTATGCTCTAACCAACTGAGCTATGTAGCCAAGTGGCGCGCATTATTCGCGTAGAAGGGGAATGCGTCAAGGGCTTTTGTTAAGTTTTTTTCTACGCTTTCAACTGTTTAACGAAAAACAGGCTAAATGGCGACGAGTGGCGGGGTGAATGGCGGGGGGCTTTTCAGGCTGCGGTCTTTGGCCGCCGCTTACGTAAAGCGTCGGTCGAGTTGGGCAGATATCCTTTTCGCCCAACGTTTTTTTATAGCGGGGGCTTACGGCTGCGGCGGGTTGTGGGTCACGCGTTTAAGTTGTTCGCGCGCCCGTGACAAGCGTGAGCGTACGGTGCCGATGGGAATGTCCAGCGCATCGGCGGTGTCCTGATAGCTACCATCGGTTTCGAGCGAAGCGTATAGCGTCTTGCGCATTTCCACCGGCAGGTGGTCGATGGCGTTCAGGGTTTTTTCCAGGCGTCGGTTGACTTCAAATTCCCAATCCAGGCTGTTGCGTTCCTCCTGACCATGCCACAACGATTCATCGAACTCGCAATGCACGGGTTTGGCATACATGCGCCTGAAGTGGTTGCGGATCAAATTCTGAGCGATCCCGCACATCCAGGTACTGAGCGTGGCCTGGCCGCTGAAACGCTCTCTGTTGCGCCATGCTTCCAGGTAGGTCAGTTGCAGCAGGTCGTCCGCGTCTTCGGGGTTGAGCACGCGCTTATGAATGAAGCGTCGCAGTTTCTTTTGCTGGTCGTCCGTCAGTTGAACCATGAACTGAGGCGAACTGCCGACGAGGTGAGCGAGATCACCAATAGGTATTTTCATGTTGTTTTTCCTCCGGAAAGGCTCGATCGAAATGGTTTCGATAGGAACCCCTTTTGCACTGGCTGTGCCAAACGGGAAAAACACATAACTAGTTGATTTATATAAATATATATTCTTGATCGTACAGCTGTTTGTGCCGTAACTTGCAAAAGGTTCGATGTGGATGTGCAAGTATTTTCATGCCCATTGGCTTGAAACGTTTTGATGGAACTGGACCGCAGCGGCTTGCCACATAGGGACACAAACTTCCCATTCTGGCCCGCCCATGAAAGTCGAATCCTTCAACGATGTGCAGCAGATCCAACCCCTGGACAAGCCCAGTGTCAGCACTGTCGAAGCGCCAAGCCGTTCGCTGGCCCTGGATGACATTGCGCAGATTTTCGCCGAAGAAGTGACACTTAATGCGCAAGCCCTGGGCCTGCGATCCATTGGCGCGAAAGTTTCGCCTGTGGCGGAGTTCGTGCATCTGTATGAGCAACTGGGTCACCCTGGCCAAACCACGCTGGAAACCATTGTTCGCCGGCTTCGGTTCGAGTTGCTGCGCAAGCCCACGGTCGAAAAACTGGTCAGCCTTGCCGGCAGTGATCCCGCTCGTGCCTTCGTGGTGCTTGGGCTTATCGCCAGCGAAGCGAAGACCAATGGATTGAGGATCGAAGAGGACTTGGCACGCGGCGCGCTCAGAGAGCTCAAGCGTGATTTCGGCGGCCCGATCCAGGCAGGTCTGAATATCGCCCTGGCGTTGAAACAAGCCAGCGCCGACCCGCAGGAGCGTCAGGACGTGCGTGCGCTCTATTACGCCTCTGTGGTCGTGCGCCAATCCTTGGCGTTGATGCTGCAAACGCTGTTGAAAATGTACGGCCCGACGGAGTTTTCCAGGGGCGTCGGCCTGATGACTCAGGCGCTGAACGGTGATATCGCAGCCCACACACAGTCTGTGCCCACGGAAAAATTGCGCCTCCTGCTCAAAGGGTTGGGCGAGTGTCGCGAGTTGCGCTCGGTGCTGGGCAACTGCGAGGCGTTGATCCAGCGCCTTAACGTTGAACAGAATGCGGTGGATCTGTTGCAGCGTTTTCTGGGCTACGCCAGTACCGGCATCGATTCGGCCGAGGTGCAAAGGCTGGCCAGTGAATTTGGCGGCACGCTGCTTGGTGCCCGGCTGCGTTCGCTCAACGAATTGTCCAGGGAGATAAAGGCCCTGCCCCTGGCCTGGTGGCTTGATGCTCAATCCCAGGCCAGCGCCGTGAAAGCCTTCAAGGACGTGATGCTTGAGTGGGCCCGCGAAGAACGCGGTCCCCTGAAATTCCCCGGCGAGACGAGGACGTACGGGTGACACTGCTGTCATCGATCAATGGCGTGCTGCTCAAGGTGGCGCGGCGCGCCGAAGTGCTCGGCGCGGTGGTGGTCATGGCCATCGTGTTTATCTTCATTGTGCCGTTGCCCACCTGGCTGGTGGACATCCTGATCGCGTTGAATATCTGTATTTCCTGCCTGTTGATCGTACTGGCGCTCTACCTGCCGGGGCCGTTGGCGTTCTCGTCGTTCCCATCGATCCTGCTGCTGACCACCATGTTTCGCCTGGCGTTATCGATTGCCACCACGCGCTTGATCCTGCTGGAGCAGGACGCGGGTGACATTGTGGAAGCGTTCGGTAATTTCGTGGTGGGCGGCAATCTGGCGGTGGGCCTGGTGATCTTCATGATCCTGACCATCGTCAACTTTCTGGTGATCACCAAGGGGTCGGAGCGGGTCGCTGAAGTGGCCGCCCGCTTCAGCCTGGATGCGATGCCGGGCAAGCAGATGTCGATCGACAGTGACCTGCGCGCCGGGCTGATCGACGGTGCACAGGCGCGGGACAAACGTGAGCAGCTATCGCGCGAAAGCCAGTTGTTCGGGGCCATGGACGGGGCCATGAAGTTCGTCAAGGGCGACGCCATTGCCGGTTTGATCATCGTGGTCATCAACCTGCTCGGGGGCTTCTCGACCGGGATGTTCCAGCACGGCATGAGCGCAGGCGAGTCGATGGCGCTGTATTCGGTCCTGACCATCGGTGACGGCCTGATCGCGCAGATTCCCGCGCTGCTGATCTCCCTCACGGCCGGCATGATCATCACCCGAGTGGCGCCGGACGGGCGCAAGGGCGTCAGCAACATGGGCGCCGAAATTGCCCGGCAAATGACCAGCGAGCCCAAGAGCTGGATGATCGCGTCGGTGGGCATGCTGGCCTTTGCCACGCTCCCCGGCATGCCCACCGTGGTGTTCATTCTGATTTCGATGATGACCGGTGCCCTGGGCTACTACCTCATGCGCCAGCGTCAGCGCGAGGAGGCCCCTGCTGCTGCGGACGAGAAAGCGGTGCGTCCGGAAGAGAACGGCAGTGAAGACTTGCGTGGCTTCGACCCGTCACGGCCGTATCTGCTGCAATTCAACAGTCAGATGTTCGGGGCCCCGGAGGTCATCGACATCGTGCAAAAAATTCGTCAGGCCCGAAATGCGCTGGTTGCCAATATCGGCTTGACCCTGCCGCCGTTCGAAGCCGAGTTCAGTGACTCACTGGCTGTCGATGAGATGCGCTTTTGCGTGCATGAAGTTCCGGTCGTGACGGCCACTTTCAGTGACCGTGTTGCGGTCGAGTACGCCACCCTCGCGCAGCCTCCGGACCGGGGCGAAAGAGGGCTGCCTGAACGGGATGAAGCCGATTGGCTGTGGCTCAGCCCTGATGATCCGTTGCTCGACGATCCGCAGGTCGAGCGTTTCAGTGCCCACAGCCTGGTCATCGAACGCATGAAGCGGGCGATGTTGCTCAGCGGGCCGCGGTTTCTTGGCATCCAGGAAAGCAAGTCGATCCTCAGCTGGCTTGAACACAACCAGCCGGAACTGGTGCAGGAACTGCAACGCATCATGCCGCTTTCACGTTTTTCTTCAGTGCTGCAGCGCCTGGCGGCCGAGGGCGTGCCATTGCGTGCCGTACGGTTGATCGTCGAATCGCTGATCGAGTACGGCCAGCATGAGCGCGAACCGGATGCCCTGGCCGATTACGCCCGTATCGCGCTCAAGTCGCAGATCTTTCACCAGTACAGCGAAGCCGATGGCCTGCACGCGTGGCTGCTGTCGCCGCACACCGAGAACATCCTGCGCGAAGCCTTGCGTCAAACCCAGAGCGGCGTGTTTTTCGCCCTCGATAACGACAGCAGTGCTGCCCTGGTCGGCCTGCTCAACCAGGCGTTTGCACTGCGGCCGAAAACTAAAAGTGTGCTGCTCGTGGCCCAGGACCTGCGCAGTCCCTTGCGCGCGCTGTTGTTGGATGAATTCAACCATGTGCCGGTGATGTCATTCGCCGAGCTGGGGAGCAATTCCAAGGTAAAGGTCCTGGGCCGATTCGACCTGGGTCAGGACGAGCTGCTGCGCGGGGCCGTGGCATGAACCCTTTATTGATATGCCCGCCGAGGGTCGCCCCATGATGTTCGAGCTGCGAGTGCTGGATGGCTTGCACCAGGGCGCCGCGCTGCCGTTATTTGGCGAGCAGTGGAGCCTGGGCGCCAACCCGGACGCTGATCTGTTGTTGAGCGATCCCGAGGTCGTCGAGCATCACGCACGTTTGCGCTTGGCCAATGATCGTTGGTCGGTGCAGGCCGAAGCCGGACTCATCAAAGACAGCGATGGGCAGGTGTTGGCGCAGATCGGCGAGCTGGCGCTGAACACGGTCTTCTTGATCGGCTCCGTTCGCTTGTGTGTCAGCCTTGCCGATCAGCCCTGGCCTCCGGCGCCCGTGGCTGTACCGCCGTCTTCCGAGCCTGGGGGGCAGGCCCCGCTGGCGTTGAAACTGTCATCGATTCCATCGTCCCAACAAAAGCGTTTGCTCAGCCTGGCCCTCGCGTTTGCCGTGCTCATGGCGGCGGTCGGCATTATTTTCAGTGGAGAGCGCAATGCTCAGGCATCGCTGATGCCGCCAGTGATTCAAAAGCCTGAACTGGCCTCGCCGTTCGAGGTGCGCCAGCAGTTGTTGAAGATGCTCAACGATCGGGAATTAAGCCAGCGGATCACTTTGCAAGTGATCAATGGGCAAGTTGCGCTCAGTGGGGACGTTTCACAGGACGATGTGGATCTGGTCGCGCGCATGCTCAGCCGTTTTGGCGAGCAGTTCGATAGCGCAGTACCGGTGATCAGTCGTGTGCGCGTGCGGGATGGAGCCCTGCCCTTCAAAATCGTGCAGATCGTGGGCGGGCCCAATGGTCACGTGGTTCTGGAGGAGGGCAGCCGACTTTTTGTCGGTGATGAAGTGGACGGCTTGCGCCTGGTGCTGATCGACAACAGCAAGGTGGTCTTCGATGGCGTACAGCGTTATGAGGTGCGCTGGTGAACGCGCAGTTGCAAGCGCGCCTCGACGCCTGGCAGGAACGCCAGGCGCGCTCGTTGGCCAGTTTCTCGCCTGTAACAATGCGGGGCCGAATCCAGCGCGTAAACGGCATGTTGCTGCAATGCCGGCTGCCTCAGGCGCGCATCGGTGATTTGTGTCAGGTGGAAAAGAACCCAGGCGACTACATGCTGGCGGAGATCATCGGGTTCGATCAACAGGACGCCGTGCTCAGTGCCTTGGGCAACCTTGAAGGCGTGCAGGTGGGGGCCGGCGTGGAGCGTCTTGGGGTCTCGCATCGGGTGCAGGTCAGCGCGGCATTGCTGGGACAGGTGCTGGATGGTTTCGGCCGGCCGATCACGGGAGAAGGTGTCAGTGCGTTTGTCCAGACGCACGTGTCTGACTCAAGCGCAGTGTTGTGCGAGGCACCGTTGCCCACCGAGCGACCACGCGTCAACCGTGCGCTCGCCACCGGGGTGCGTTCGATCGACGGCTTGCTGACGCTGGGCGAAGGCCAGCGTGTAGGCCTGTTCGCCGGGGCAGGCTGCGGCAAGACCACACTATTGGCTGAGATCGCCCGTAACGTTGATTGCGATGTCATCGTGTTCGGCCTGATTGGCGAGCGGGGCCGGGAGCTGCGTGAATTCCTCGATCATGAACTCGACGAGCAACTGCGCGCCAAAGCGGTACTGGTGTGTGCAACGTCCGATCGTTCCAGCATGGAGCGGGCACGTGCAGCCTTTACGGCCACCGCGTTGGCTGAAGGTTTTCGGCGCAAGGGCAAACGGGTATTACTGCTGATTGACTCCCTGACCCGTTTCGCCCGCGCCCAGCGTGAAATCGGCCTGGCCGCCGGCGAACCCCTCGGGCGCGGCGGCCTGCCGCCGTCGGTGTACAGTCTGTTGCCGCGCCTTGTAGAGCGCGCCGGGTTGACCCGCGAGGGTGTGATCACTGCGATTTATACCGTACTGATCGAGCAGGACTCCATGAACGATCCGGTAGCCGACGAAGTTCGCTCGCTCCTCGACGGGCATATCGTACTGTCCCGTAAGTTGGCCGAGCGTGGGCACTATCCGGCGGTGGATGTACTGGCCAGCCTTTCGCGAATCCTGAGCAACGTCGCCGAGCCGGCGGATATCCAGGCGGGTACGGCGTTGCGACGGTTGCTGTCGGCCTATCAGCAGATCGAACTGATGCTCAAGCTGGGCGAATACCAGCCTGGCAGCGATGCGCTGACTGACCTCGCCGTGGACAGTCGCCAGGCTGTCGATGGTTTTTTGCGCCAGGACTTGCGTGAGCCCGCACCGATGGAAACCACGCTGAGACACCTCAAGGAGCTGACAGCCGATGTCCCATTCTGACGTGCTGCTCGGTGAAGTCGAGACGCTGCGTCGCCTGCGCCGACACCGGGCTGACCGGGCCGAGCGTGCGCTGCGTGAAGCGAAGCGGGCCCAGCAGGCTCTACTTGCGCATATCCAGCAGGCTCAGGATGCGCTTGAGCGAACCCGGCAGGAGGAGGCGCAGCAGAGTGCTCAATTGCTCAACCAGCACCAGGGGCAGGTTATTACCTTGCAGGCCCTGAAATCCTGGGGAAGACAGGAGCGTTCATTGTCTGCCAATACCCAGCGCGAAATGGGGCAGCTAGAGGCATTGAGGGGGCAGCGCGAAGAAAAGCAAGCCAGCGTCGGCAGTGCCCAGAAACAGGTCACTGAATGCCTGCGGCAGGTTGAAAAGCTCCAGGAATTATCCCTTTTACTGGCGCAGGAGCCGACATGACCCAGGTTTCTGATAAACCCGCTGAACGTCCACGCCTGCGTGAAACACGAGAGGATCGTGAGTCGGGAACCGTAGGCGTGGCGCCTGCGGAGTTGACGCGGTTGTTTGCTCAGCTGTGGACTGATGCAGGTGACGGTGAGGGTTCTGGTGCGAAGGCCTCACTGTCGGCGCCGCAGAGTTCAGGCAGTGCGGCCATGATCGAGGCGCTCACCGAACAACTGACGCCTCGTATGCAAGCCGTCTCGCAGTGGCCGCTTCAAGCCACGTTGTATTTGCCTCGTCTGGGACGAATCAACGCCCGCGTGCGCCGCGAACAGGGCGCCTGGAGTATCGACCTGGAGGCGCAGGAGGATGCGACGGCGCGTTGGCTCAGCGGCGTGCGCAAACCCTGTGAAGATCAGCTCGTAGCGGCGCTGGGGCAACCGGTCAGCCTGCACCTGTCCTCTGTCGGCTGCGCATGATAATGCGGCCGCTGAGTTTGCGTTCGGTCAAGAGCGACACGGTGGCGGCGCGTCATCAACTGGGCCGTGGCCTTTGCCTGCCGTTTCAGGTGGGCGGACAACGGGGGCAATTAAGGCTCGAACCGGGCCGTGCTCCCGCGACGGGCGAAGTCATGTGCTTTGAAACCTCGTGTGGTGTGCTGGCGCTCGCTGAAGCGGCGCCGTTGCTCAGCCTGTTGGGTGAATGCCCGGTGACATTGGCCCCGTCCGGCAATGATCCGGACTCCTGGTTCTGGGCGCTGTTCCAGCATCACCTGAGCCCTCAGATAAGAGCGCTGCTGGGCTATGTGCGGTTGCTGGAGGCCCCGCGGCCCAAGGCATTTGGCTGCCGACTCACTGTGGCGCTGGGGGCGGCCCGGGTCGAGGGCTATGTGTGGCTGCTCCCCGAAAGCTTCCTGGCGCTGTGCGACGCCGGGCCATGGCGTACCACGGCCGGGCCGCTGCCGCCGGCGTTTCCATTGGTCATTGCGGTGACCCTCGGGCGTTTGCAGTTGCCCATTGAGCAAGCCCGCAGCCTGGGGGCCGGCGATGTGGTGCTGCTTGAGCAGACGTTTTTTCGTGCCCAGGGAGATGGCTACCTACAGGTGGGTACTCAGCGTTTGCATGGATGCATCGACGATAACAGCGGGCCGTTGTGCCTGACCCTTACTTCAATCGAGGACGCGTCTGTGGACGAAGAATTCATAACCCCCCACTATCCTGGGGACGAGGAGGGCGAGCCCGTGGTGGATGTATTCGGCCACGAACCGTTCGATGAGCTGAGCATGGCACTGAACGTGCGCTGCGGCACGCTGAACCTGACCCTGGGCGAGTTGCGCAACCTCGCGCCCGGTGCGGTGCTGGGCATTGCCGGTTATGCGCCGGGGATGGCGGGTCTCTATTACGGTGATCGGCCGATTGGCCAGGGCCAGTTGGTGGAAGTCGACGGGCGCCTGGGTTTGCAGCTGTCCCGTGTGATGTTCGGGCGATGACATTTCAGGGGATAGATCCCCTCGTCCTGGCTGTATTCGTCGCCGCGTTGTCGCTGATGCCCATGCTGTTGATCATCTGCACATCGTTCTTGAAGATCGTCATTGTGTTGATGATCACCCGCAATGCCATCGGCGTTCAGCAGGTGCCGCCGAGCATGGCCGTCAACGGCATCGCGCTGGCGGCCACGCTGTTCATCATGGCGCCGGTCGGTTTCGACATCGCCGAGACCGTCAAGGTCGCCCCTCTGGACACGAGCAGCCTGACGATGTTTCTACAGACAGGGCATGAGGCCATCCAGCCGTTGCGCGCATTCATGCTGCGTAACGTGGACCCTGACGTGCTGACGCATCTGCTGGAAAATACGGCGCGCCTGTGGCCTCCAAAAATGGCGCAAGAGGTACAGCGCGAAGACCTGATCCTGGTGATCCCGGCATTTGTGCTGTCGCAACTGCAGGCGGGGTTCGAGATCGGCTTCCTGATCTATATTCCCTTCATCGTCATCGACCTGATTGTCTCCAACCTGCTGCTCGCGCTTGGCATGCAAATGGTCTCGCCGATGACCATCTCACTGCCGCTCAAACTGCTGTTGTTCGTTATGGTGTCCGGTTGGTCGCGCCTGCTGGACAGCCTGTTTCTTTCCTATCTCTGAGCGGCTTATGGAACCGATCGTACTGTTCAAGCAAGGCATGTTGCTGGTCGTGGTGTTGTCTGCGCCGCCATTGATTGTGGCGGTGGTGGTGGGTGTCATGACGTCGCTCGTACAGGCGCTGATGCAGATCCAGGACCAGACGTTGCCTTTTGGTATCAAGCTAGTGGCGGTGGGAATCACGCTGATCATGACCGGGCGCTGGATTGGCGTGGAGCTGATCCAGCTGATTAATCTGACCTTCGACATGATCGGCCGCTCGGCCCTGAACTGAGGTATCGCCAGTGCTGTTGTATCTTGAGTACCTGCCCAGCCTGCTCATCGGGATGGCGCGTATTTATCCCTGCGCCCTCTTTGTGGCCGCGTTCTGTTTTCAACATATACGCGGCAGGCTTCGGGCCACCATTGTGATGGTCATGGCGCTGCTGCCGGCGCCGGGTATCCATGCGGCGTTGGAAGGGCGGGATTACTCGGCGTTGGTATTGAGCGGGCTGGTGCTCAAGGAAGTTGCCCTGGGATTGTTGCTGGGGGTACTGCTGTCCATGCCGTTCTGGTTGTTCGAGGCGGTGGGAGCGTTGCTGGACAACCAGCGCGGCGCTTTGGCCGGTGGCCAACTCAACCCTTCGCTGGGGCCGGATGCCACGCCGATGGGGCATTTGTTCAAGCAACTGGCGATCTTCCTGCTGATGACTACCCTGGGGTTGGGCGCGTTGACCCAGTTGATCTGGGACAGCTACCTTATCTGGCCTCCCACCGTGTGGTTCCCGCTGCCAGCGGCGAATGGCATGAGCCTGTTTGTCGACCTGCTGGGCGACACCTTCACGCACATGATGCTCTATGCCGCCCCCTTTATCGCGGTGTTGCTGTTGCTGGAATTCGGCATCGCGCTTTTGGGGGTCTACAGTCAGCAGTTACAAGTCAGTACGTTGGCGCCACCGGTCAAATGCCTGGCAGGCGTCGGTGTTCTGCTGCTCTACTTTGCGCTGCTGCAGGACCTGATCGTCGGACGCATGGGCCTGCTGGGCGACCTTAAACACTCGCTCGGATTTTTGTTCAAGGTGCCGTTGTCATGAGCGACTCGGGCGAAAAAAAACACCCGGCGTCAGCCAAGAAGCTGCGCGACCAACGCAAGAAAGGCCAGGTCGCGCAAAGTCAGGATATTGCAAAGTTGCTGGTGCTGACGGCCATCAGCGAGATTGCTCTATTCACCGCCGAGACCAGCCTGCAACGTTTCCAGCAATTGATCCTGCTGCCGATGTCGCGCCTGTCTCAGCCCTTTACGCGAACGTTGGAAGAAGTCCTGTTCGAAGGCCTGGTGGTGTTTTTCTCATTCGCCCTGTTGATGATCGGCGTTGCGATTACCACGAAGCTGGTCAGCAGTTGGATGCAGTTCGGCATGCTGTTTGCGCCCGAGGCCTTGAAGTTGGATTTCAATCGACTCAATCCGCTCAGCCAGGTCAAGCAGATGTTCTCTGCCCAGCAGTTGATGAACCTGTTGATGAGTGTCGCCAAGGCCTGCTTCATTTCGCTGATCCTGTATGTGGTGATCCGCCCTTCATTGGGTACGTTGATCAACCTGGCCAACAGTGATCTGCAGAGTTACATCCTGGCGTTGATTGCGTTATTCCGCCACCTGCTGCATGTGTGCCTCGGCATGTTGCTGGTGCTGGCGCTCATCGACCTGGTGCTGGTGAAGCACTTTTTTGCCAAGCGTATGCGTATGACCCAGGTGGAGGTCGTAAAAGAGTACAAGGACATGGAGGGCGACCCTCACGTCAAGGGCCAGCGGCGTTCGCTGGCTTATCAACTGGCGCAGGAGGAGCCGAAGGTCAAGCTGCCCAAGCTGGAGGAGTCCGACATGCTGGTGGTCAACCCGACACACTTCGCTGTCGCCCTGTATTACCGCCCGGGTAAAACCCCGCTGCCCTTGCTGGTCAGCAAGGGCACGGATACCGAAGCCCGCAAGCTGATCCTGCGCGCCAAGGCAGCCGACGTTCCGGTGATCCAGTGCGTATGGCTGGCCCGCACGCTTTACACGAAAAAGCTGGGGGCCAGCATCCCCCGCGAAACCTTGCAGGCGGTGGCACTCATCTACCGTACTCTGCGCGAGCTGGATGATGACGCCAAGCGTGAAACCCTTGAGTTGCCGGAGCTTGAGCGGCGTTGATCAGCGGTTTGAGACCCTGTCCAGGGCTTGCAGATTGGCCAGTGACAGCATCCGGCTGAGGATACTGTCGAGCGCGCTGTTTGTTGCGGGCAGCGCGTGCCAGATTACCAGGGCGTCCTGAGCGTCGAGGTAGACAAAACAGCCATTGAACGCCAGTGCCTGCTCAAAACGCCGCTCCAACACACGCTGCAGTTGCCCGGCCTGCACGGCTTCGCAAGCCACCTGCAGGGCCAGCCCCGGCCGCGTTCCTACCTGCAGCGCGCAGACCTTGATCCCGGGCGCCAGTGGCAAGTGAGCGGCATTGCCGCTCACCAGAGAGTCCAGGAATACCTGGCGTTGATCGTCGGGCATGGGTTGAGGCCTCAGCGTTCCAGCGATACCGTCTGGTAATCCGACCGCTCGCCGGCGGGGCCGGGCTCGACACGCATCTGCGGTGGCCACCAGATCACCATCTTGTCCTTGGTCGATTGCGGGCGCGAGCATGAATCACCTTTGCAGGTGGGAACGCAGCCGGTGATGAGCATCGCTGCGCCGATCAGGGTCATGTACAAGAGTCTGAGTTTCATGGCGTAGCCTTCTGGGCAGGAGTAATCAAGGAAGGGCGCGGCACACTGAGGTGTTCGTCCTTCACCACGGGACGCATGGCGATAAAGACTTCGGCCTCTTCACCCGGCTTGAGCCAGGCGTGCGGCCACACGGTGACCGCCAGGGTCTGCGAGTTGCTGCATTCCTTTTCGTCGATACGTACATTGCGTTTGAACTGATTGCGCAGCACCACGACCGCCACGTTGTACTCCGGGCCGGCGAACCACTGGCTGCGTTCGGTATTGAGTGCCAGCAGGTCACGGGTGCTGCACAAGGTGTTGAGCCCCAGCGGCATCGGCGCTGCTTTGAAGGCCTTGGGCACTTCCCCGCTGACCAGGCGTGCCAGGGTACTGATGATGTCACTGCGCTTGATCACCGGCTCATGGGGGGAATAGCGCCTAGCCAGTGGCGTGAGTGCGGCTTGCAATTCGGCCTGGTCGGCCTGCGGCAGATAGCGCGACGGGTCGTCCTGGTCGCCGATGACCCGCGGTGTGAGGATAAACAAGCGTTCACGCCGGTTGTTCTTGCGTTCGGTCGACGAAAACAGCGCCTTGCCCAACAGCGGAATATCCCCCAGCACAGGGATCTTGTTTTGTTTGTCGGCACTCTCGGTGACATGGAAACCGCCGACAACCAGCGAACGCTTTTCCTGTATCACGGCCTGGGTGCTGACCTTGCCTCGGCGTACGTCAAGGTGGTCAGGGTTGCGGTCAGGGTTGCTCTCGTCGAAATTACCGTCTTCTATATCCACCGCCAGATGGAGCTGGTTGACGCCGCGGCTGGTGGTGACCCTGGGCACGACCTGAAGACTGGTGCCCACGGTAACGGGCAAGATGGTTACGTAATCTCTGCCGGGGGTGAGGTATTGGGTGCGGTTGAAGTCGATCACCGCCGGTTGGTTTTCCAGCGTCAGCACCGAAGGGTTCGAAACCATGGTCGCCAGCCCCTTGGCTTCCAGTGCGCGGATATCAGCGTAGAAACGGTCACGGTTTCCGATCGACAGCTGCGACGAGCTGCCCGGCGCCATGTTCACGCCGCCCCGAAAGCGGCTGTTCTGGAAGCCCCAGTTCACGCCGAATTCGCGCAACTGCGTGCGCTCGATATCGAGAATGATTGCATCGATCTCGATCAGCTTGCGCGCAACGTCAAGCTGAGTGATCAGCTCACGGTACATGCCCTGGCGTTCCGGCGAGTCATAGATCAACACGGCGTTATTACGTACATCGGCTTCGACGCGTATACGGCTGTTGGACACCGGGGCGCGCGGGGTCAACGTCGGCCCCGGGTCCAACTGCCCTGGATTGCCATTGGCGCCGAACATTTGCCCCAGCAGCGGATTGGCCAACCGAGGTACGTTGGGTGTGAGAGGGGTTGGTTGGGACGTAGGGCGTTGGCTCGGTCCAGAGAGCGACGAGGTGGACCGGGGTTCCAATAGCTGCCGCAAAATCGTGGCAACCCCGGGGACGATGAGCTTCTCGCCGCGGTAATCCACATGACGGTCCGCCGCATTGGCAAACTTCAACGGATAATTCAGCACGCTCTGCTTTTCATCCGGCGAGCGGCGTTGGCTGCTGAACTGCTTGATCTGTTCGATATAGCGTTTGGGGCCGGAAACCAGCACCACTCCGTCCTCCGGCAGCTCTCCCCAGCCGAAACGGCTATCGAGCAGGCCGATATCGGTCAGCGCCTGCTTGAGATCTGAAATCGTCTCTGACGAGACCTCCAGGCGTGCGGACTCCTGTTGATCCAGGGTGCTGATGTAAAGGGTGTTGTTGTAGAGGTACCATTGAAAACGGTGCTCGACGCCCAGCCTGTCCAGCATGGATTGCGGGGTGTTAGCGCGGATCTTGCCGTTGACGTCCCCCTCCAGCAGGCCCTCGATCTGCAGTTGCGTGCCAAAGGTCTGGGCGAAGTCTTCGAGTACCTCGCGCAGAGGTTTGTGTTCGGCCTCGTAGGCGTAGGCGGTGTTTTTCCATTCGGCGGGGATGGCGGCAAAGGCACTTTGTACCGGGGCGAGCAAGCAGGCGAGCGCGAGCAGGCATGCCAGTTGCGGACGTCTGGATGAAGTTTCAGACAGGTTGGGGCCCAAGCTGGTGTGCTTGTAAATGTTGTTATACATAGGTGTTTCCCTGATTACGCAACAACGAACGTAGCGAAGTAGGTCTGAGTGGCTGGGCCGGCTTGTTCAGGCGTGCAAAGGTGGCACGCCAGGTATCGCGTTGGTTGAGCAGAGATTCGATACTGCGCTGCAAATCCTGCTCGTCGCAGGGCTTATACAAGCAATGAATCAACCAGAGTTCACCACTGGCTGGGCATTGAGCGAGCGCACCCTGATAGTGAGCCAGGCTGATCGCTCCCTGTCGCATCCAAGTTGCCAGCGTTGATTTATTCGGCGCTTGATGGGTCAGTTGAGCACTTAGCAGTATGGCGTCGGAACAGTGACGTAAGATAATTTCGTCATCGCTCTCGAATAAACTGAGTTCCCCGGAGCCACTCTTCAAATACTCCGCAAGTGATTTTTTCACTTACTGTGCGCTGTCCAGGCCGGACTTAAGTAACATGAAATTTACGCGGGTTTGCTCATTGACGAGATATTCGGTTTTACGCTGTTTTGCGATAAGTTCGTAAAACAAAGCGGTGTCTTCTTCTGAACCTGAAAAGTTTTCGGCTGCATAGTTTACTTCCCTGTCAACGAATTTTGCGTCTCTAACAAGCTTGTCTTTAAGGCCATCGAAAAAGTTCATGTGAAATGCCTTTGTGGGTGTGTACTCCTTTATGGCTTTTATTTCGAAATGGTTCCATTTGTAGCTATTTATATGTCATGAAATGTGTCCCTGCCGCTTTCTACCGGGAGGCTTTCATCGTTTTTCATGACGGCGTTGACCATGGATATCCAGTCAATACGAAAATCCCCCTCGTCGGTATTCAATATCAGCGTTTGAGGCTTGATCGTATTATCCGCGCGTAGCGTCCAGTGAACATTACCGCCGCTGTCGAGGTATTGCCTCACTGTCTCAAGTTCATGTGGATGACAAACCAGTGTCGCCTTAATCGCAGGAATATGGCAGGCCAGCAGTTGCTTGATCAGGGCTCCAATCCGTTGTATGTGGGGCGTTTCTTCAAGCAAGAGCTGAATAGTCTGGTTGGCAATTGAAGTGGCGTAGTGTTCGAGGTTGTCACACAAGGCCTGGCGCTCGGCTTCCCAGCGCTTGAGCTGGGCATCGGCACGCTGCCATATTTCAAGCCCCGCCTTTTCAAGCAGGTTTTTGCGTTGTTCGTGTGCCTCTCTCAGCAATTGTTTGGCCCCAGCCTTTGCCTGCTCTATCACGTCGCCGGCCTGGGTATAACTTGCCAGGGCTTCGCGGGAGATCAGGCTTCCCGCCAAGGGGGGCGCTCCGCCAGGTGAGTTGATTGTGCGCCGACATAACATTGTTAATCTCCTTGCGTCCATGATTCGTAAGCGCCGTCGCTGTGGCTTGGCGCACCTATTCGCCAGACCACTGCATGCCAGAGGGTATCGAGACGGCTACGCGAGCCATTGAGCATCAGGGGCTTTTCTTCCAAAAAAAGCACACGCTGGCGAGGGAAACGCAGTCTGATCCGTTGCCAGGTAGCAGCGGTTATCCATGCGCGTAGCAACCGCAGTGGGTCATTATCAGCCTGCATGATATCCAGGGGCAGAGCCTTGGACAGGCTTTTACACCACAGGAGATGGTGCTCATCCAACGCCGTTGCACTGGCAGGACGGCAGATCCCATCAACCAGTGCCAGCCCCAGGTCCAGCTGGGCTGCTGGAGCAATTACGAGTTGAAGTAAGGCTGGGTCGGGCATGGGGGGCAGGCAGGGAGCGACACCGTAATGCGTGCCTGTGACTACCAGCCCGCTGCGATGAAGTTCTACAAGCGTTGTATATATATCTGTGCTTTTCCAGTCGTCATGTGCATATAACCAAGGGGCCGCCCACCACTGGGTCCATGCGAGATTACTCATTGCTTGAGTGA
This sequence comes from Pseudomonas sp. 24 E 13, assembly GCF_900004715.1. Taxonomy (NCBI): domain Bacteria; kingdom Pseudomonadati; phylum Pseudomonadota; class Gammaproteobacteria; order Pseudomonadales; family Pseudomonadaceae; genus Pseudomonas; species Pseudomonas sp. 24 E 13. The sequence goes on along the minus strand of NZ_CVTO01000102.1, from coordinate 148,831 downwards.
ACAGACGCGTCAAGGGATGGCCCATGTGTACGAGCCGGCGTCATACGTTGCTTTCGCCTCTGCCAGAACATGCCTGCCGACACTATGAATACCAGAGCGAGCAACGAGACAGTCACACTGGTTTGCCAAAAACCCAGGTCATCCCCCGGAACCAGAAACGGCCCGAAGTAAACCAAACGTTGTTGCTCCAGGTAGGCTGTCGCAGGTACGAACACAACTGTTATTTTTTGCGGGTTATCGACCGCCGTGGCCATACCCGGAATGCTACTGGCAACCATCCTGCGAACACGTGCCCTGATGTTGTCGGGGTCGAGCCGCGGATCATGTTTGATGAACACCGACGCGGAGGCGGGTTGCACAGGTTCTCCTGGAGCAACGCGTTCGGGTAGAACTACATGTACTCGGGCCACGATAACGCCATCAATGTTCGATAAAGTGGTTTCCAGTTCTTGGGACAAGGCATAGATATAGCGTGCTCTTTCTTCCAGCGGCGTGGAGATCACGCCTTCTTTACGAAAGGTGTCGCCCAACGTAGCGCGTGCTGTTCGAGGGAGCCCCACGGCCTCCAGCGTTCGTACGGCGCGCGCAATATCGGTGACATTGACGACCACGATAACGCCATCTTTTGCGGGAACCTTCGTGGCACGAATATGTTTGTCGGCCAGCTCCGCTATAACTTCATTGGCCTCTTGTTCCGTTAATTGGCGGTGAAGCTCGACACGGTCGCTGCAGGCGCTCAGTAGAAGTGCGAAAGACAGTGTTAAGACAGTAAGCAACGTGCGATTCATGTTTACCTACTGGAGGTTACTGATTTTATCGATGCTCTGAGCGGTTTTACCAACGCACTTCGTCAACATATGCTGAAGCAGCACTGCATTGGAAAGTTGGTGCGGGTATTTTCGAGCCTCTATAGATTTATCTTTGCTAGCCAATGCGCGCAGGCTCCTGCTCATGCGATGGGTCAAGGAGTTCAGCGTGTCTGTTGCCTCGGATAACAGGTTCTGTGAATGTGCAGGGCTGGGAGTACTCGCCACTGGTGAGGGGAGCATCATTGAGTTAAAAAAATCTACATCCGAGCTTAAGTCGGGCGTGTCATGCGTCGTTTGAAGTGTACCGAGACCCTTGTCGCGTATGCTTTCTACGATCATACAACTCCCCTTACTCCAAGCTATGAGTAAACTTATTCGTCGTTGGCAATGACGTTATTGCGTTTGAAGTGACTGTCCCGATGCTGCGCGCCGGGACAGTGTATAGGCATTACTTTATGACAGTCGGATAGTATCGGTGACGCCTTTTTTACCGTTGGTCTTTTCCGCTTCTGCTTTTTCCATCGCGGTTTCTATGCCATCCCTCCGCTTTTTAGCGTCAATTTGCTTAAAGGCCGCTTGTGCGTCCGCGTCAGATAGTCCGCCGCCGTAGCCGCCGAACGAGGAGGAACCATAGGGGTTAATTGGGGAAGTCATATTTTTCTCCGTACATAACGTTAGTTTCACTGAACTCGGCGATGCCTGGGTAGTCCGGAACCCCGCCAAAGCCGTTCCATAATTTATGTGGTTCAAAAAATTTATACGTTCCATGCACATTTAGCGGTGGATTTTTAATATGTAACTTTTTTATACCGGGCGCACGACGGGTGCTCTCAGCTCAGCGATACACCCAAATGTTTCATCCGGTGATAGAGCGTTCTTTTCGCCACCCCCAACTCTGTCGCCACACTGTCGACACAATGGCTGTTTTGACGAAGGGACTGCTCGATCAGCGACTTCTCCATCTGGTGCAGGCGGGCTTTCAGGCTCATTTCTATTGTCTGCCGGCTGGTCACGTTCGTTGAGAGTGGCGGCAGGCCCAATACAAAACGCTTCGCCGTAGATCGCAGCTCGCGGACATTGCCGTTCCAGGGGTGACACAGCAACTGTTGTAACAAGTGGCTGCTGGGAGAGGGAGGGTAGACGAGTTTGAAGTGATCAGCTTCTTGCTCAATCATGTCGAGGAACATAGGGATGATTCTCTCTCGCCGATCCCGTAAGGACGGGAGGTGGATGCTGACGACATTCAAGCGAAAGTAGAGGTCGCGCCTAAAGGTGCCTTGCTCGACCATCTCATGCAGGGCGCGTTGGGCAGATGCTATGACGCGCATATCCACTGGGATGAACCGGGTCGAGCCCAAACGCTCGACTCCACGAGATTCCAACACGCGTAACAGCTTGGCTTGCAGCGTCAGCGGCATGCTGTCGATTTCATCGAGATACAAGGTGCCCAGATGGGCCGCTTCAACGAATCCAGCCCGGGATTGCATGGCCCCCGTATAAGCGCCGCTGTTTACGCCGAACAACTGGCTTTCGGCAAGGCTTTCCGGAATGGCGGCGCAGTTAACGGCAATGAAGTTCCCCTTACGATGGGACAAGTGATGAATATGTTGCGCCAGCGTATCTTTACCAGTCCCTGTTTCTCCCAGCAGCAGAATATCTATATCGAGAGCGGCTGTGTTGCTTACAGTCGTTTCGATGCTCGGGTAATCAGAGAAGTTGATGTCTGCTATAAGACTATTCTGATTGAGCGTCGACATATTGATTTTCTCCAACGCGGTGGCCGCAGAATGAGGGCTCTTTCCATATGAACTCAGTTAAACAGGATTTTTTTGGAGTGTCATGAGCTAGTTAGGACGTTGAATAGCGCGCGGGATCTACGTTGCAGGTAATAAAAAAAGTTCAAGTCTTACTGGGCGAGTTTGGCCGCTTTAAGTGTAGGGCGAGGCTTAACGTTGCAGGGAATTATTTTAAAGAAGCGTTTTTGCACTAAGATTTGTGATCGGATAGTTTCAATTGGATTTTTAAAATTTATGAGCAAATTTCTCATTCATGGAATTTTTAATCTTATCGTTAGCGAAATTCAGTCGCCCACAAAAAAGCCGATGCAATGCATCGGCTGTAGGTGCGGTATAAACCGCAGGTAACATTTACACGTTGAAGCGGAAATGCATCACATCGCCATCTTTAACGATGTATTCCTTGCCTTCCAAGCGCCACTTACCCGCTTCCTTGGCGCCTGCTTCGCCCTTGTACTGGATGAAGTCGTTGTAAGCGATCACTTCAGCACGGATAAAGCCTTTCTCAAAATCGGTGTGAATCACGCCGGCGGCCTGTGGCGCCGTGGCACCGACCTTGACGGTCCAGGCGCGGACTTCTTCAACACCGGCAGTGAAGTAGGTCTGCAGATTGAGCATCTCGTAGCCGGCACGGATCACGCGGTTCAGGCCAGGCTCTTCCAGGCCCAGGGCCTCAAGGAACATGTCCTTTTCTTCGCCGTCATCGAGTTCGGCGATTTCCGCTTCGATCTTGTTGCACACCGGGACCACGATGGCACCTTCTTCGTCGGCGATGGCCTTGACCACGTCGAGCAGCGGGTTGTTCTCGAAGCCGTCTTCAGCGACGTTGGCGATGTACATCACAGGTTTGGTGGTCAGCAGGTGGAAACCCTTGATCACGGCCTTCTCGTCGGTGCCCATGCTCTTCATCAGGCTGCGCGCAGGCTTGCCTTCGGTGAAGTGAGCGATCAGCTGTTCCAGCAGGCCTTTCTGAACCACTGCATCCTTGTCGCCGCCCTTGGCGTTGCGCGCAACTTTCTGTAGTTGCTTCTCGCAGCTGTCGAGGTCGGCGAAGATCAGTTCCAGGTCGATGATTTCGATGTCGCGTTTCGGGTCGACGCTGTTGGAAACGTGAATCACGTTCTCGTCTTCAAAGCAGCGGACCACATGGGCGATGGCATCGGTTTCGCGAATGTTGGCCAAAAACTTGTTGCCCAGGCCTTCACCTTTCGACGCGCCGGCGACCAGGCCGGCGATGTCGACGAATTCCATGGTGGTCGGCAGGATGCGCTTTGGGTTGACGATCGCTGCCAGCGCGTCCAGGCGTGGGTCCGGCATCGGCACGATACCGCTGTTGGGCTCGATGGTGCAGAAGGGAAAGTTTTCCGCCGCAATACCGGACTTGGTCAGGGCGTTGAACAGGGTGGATTTGCCGACGTTGGGCAGGCCGACGATGCCGCAATTGAATCCCATGGTGTTTCCCCTCGGTAAAAGTCAGGCCTTCTGGCTGTGCAGGTTTTTCATCGCACGGTTCCATTCACCGGCGAAGATATCCGGCAGCACGCCGAGGGCAAAATCGATGCTGGCATCGAGTTTTTCCTGTTCGGCGCGTGGCGCACGACCCAGGACGAAATTTGAAACCATACTGGCAACGCCTGGGTGGCCGATGCCGAGCCGCAGACGGTAGAAATTATTCTGATTACCCAGCTGCGCGATGATGTCGCGCAGACCATTGTGCCCGCCATGCCCGCCGCCCAACTTGAGCTTGGCAACGCCGGGTGGCAGGTCCAGTTCGTCATGGGCCACCAGGATTTCCTCAGGCTTGATCCGGAAAAATCCCGCAAGTGCCGCGACGGCCTGGCCGCTGCGGTTCATGTACGTGGTGGGAATCAGCAGACGAACATCCTGACCCTGGTGCGAAAAGCGCCCGGTCAGGCCAAAATATTTGCGATCGGCCACAAGATTGATGCCTTGGGCGTGGGCGATACGCTCAACAAAAAGGGCCCCCGCGTTATGCCGGGTCTGTTCGTATTCGGCGCCTGGATTTCCCAGGCCAACGATCAGTTTAATGGCAGTCACGACAGGGGCCCTTCCTTTGGAGTTGTGGATAACATCGCCAGACCAGCGTGCGGCGAAAGTGGACAACATTACATCATTTACTCAAGAGTAAACGCCGCGTTATCGCCCGCTTTCTCGCTACGTTTCGGTCCGCGATGTTTCCTCAAGCTCCTTCGTTACAGAGCGTATTACTCTGCAGCGGGTTCTTCAGCTTCATCTTCAGCTACAACACGTGGCGCGTGGACGTTGGCAACAGCCTTGTCGTCGTTGTGAGCCAGTGCAACGAACTCAACGCCTTTAGGCGCCTTGAGGTCGGAGAGGTGAATGATGGTGCCGATTTCAGCGTTCGACAGGTCGACTTCGATGAACTCAGGCAGGTCTTTCGGCAGGCAGCTGACTTCGATCTCGGTGGTGGTGTGGGAAACAACACCGCCTTTCTTGACCGGAGCTTCTTCACCCACAAAGTGCACAGGCACGATAGCGGTCAGTTTCTGGCCAGCTACAACGCGAACGAAGTCAGCGTGCATGATGAACTGCTTGGAAGGGTGACGCTGCATCGCTTTAACGATCACGTTCTGCTTGGCGCCATCGACGTTCAGTTCGATAACGTGGCTGTAGGCCGCTTCGTTTTCGAACAGCTTGGCGATTTCCTTGGCCAGAATGGTCACGGATTCAGCAGGCTTGTTACCACCGTAGACAACGGCTGGGATGTTGGCGGCGTGACGCAGGCGGCGGCTCGCACCTTTCCCCAGGTCAGTACGCGCTTGGGCGTTCAGAGTAAAATCGTTCATGTTGTATCTCCAAAATAGCCATCATCGAGGGGCGTTTGCGACCAGCGCCGAACTCGATATGGGCAAAAAAGCCCCGCCCCAGCGGAATGCTGGGGCGGGGCGCTTTTCGTCAGTGGATGGTCCGCAGGTCTGACCCTTATCGGAACATCGCGCTGATCGATTCTTCGTTACTGATGCGGCGAACCGCTTCGGCAACTACCGGTGCGATATCCAGTTGACGGATACGCGAACAGGCTTGAGCTGCAGCGGACAGCGGGATGGTGTTAGTCACCACCAGTTCGTCCAGCATGGAGTTCTCGATGTTTTCGATCGCTCGGCCCGACAGCACAGGGTGTGTGCAGTAGGCGAAGACTTTTGCGGCACCGTGCTCTTTCAAGGCTTTCGCCGCGTGGCACAGGGTGCCGGCGGTGTCGACCATGTCATCAACCAGAATACAGGTACGCCCTTCGACATCACCGATGATATGCATCACTTCAGAGTGATTGGCTTTCTCACGGCGTTTGTCGATGATACCGAGGTCCACGCCCAGGGATTTGGCAACTGCTCGTGCACGCACGACGCCACCAATGTCCGGGGACACGATCATCAGGTTTTCAAAGCGCTGGTCTTCGATGTCATCCACCAGAACGGGGGAGCCGTAGATGTTATCTACTGGAATATCGAAGAATCCCTGGATCTGGTCAGCGTGCAGGTCAACCGTGAGCACACGGTCGATACCTACCACGGTCAGCATGTCAGCAACGACTTTCGCGCTGATGGCCACACGTGCGGAACGCGGACGGCGATCCTGACGGGCATAACCAAAGTAAGGGATTACAGCTGTGATTCGAGTCGCTGAGGAGCGGCGGAAGGCATCAGCCATCACGACGAGTTCCATCAGGTTATCGTTGGTCGGAGCGCAGGTCGGCTGGATAATGAAGACGTCTTTACCGCGGACATTTTCATTGATCTCGGCTGTAATTTCGCCGTCGGAGAATTTACCGACAGAGATGTCACCGAGAGGGATATGCAGCTGACGTACGACACGTCGAGCCAGATCGGGGTTGGCATTCCCCGTAAAGACCATCATCTTGGACACGCGCAGTACCTAGAGGCTGAGGGTAACCTGGATGAGTATTAGAAAATGGCAGGGGCGGCTGGATTCGAACCAACGCATGGCAGGATCAAAACCTGCTGCCTTACCGCTTGGCGACGCCCCTGTATCTGTTGCAACGAGTGCCTAACACTCGATTCCTTTTAGAGCAGATTTTGCAGCTTGCGATGCAACATCGAAACGTTGCTTCCCTTTGCTACAAACCCTGTAAGGGTCTCTGTAAGAAGGGCCGAGACTTTATCAGCTTCAGCTTTGCTTGGGAAGCCCCCAAACACACAACTTCCAGTTCCGGTTAATTTTGCTTCGGTGAATTTACCTAACAAATTCAAAGCGTTACGTACCTCTGGATAACGCCTTGCTACAACCGGTAAGCAGTCATTTCGACTGTTTCCCTTGGGAACGGGGCGCACTTTAATGGGAGAAGAGTTACGTGTCAACAACGGATCTGAAAAAATTTCTGCTGTACTTACAGATACTTGCGGCACAAGCACGAGATACCACGGCTCTTCGGGGTCTACAGGGGTCAGTTTCTCCCCTACACCCTCGGCAAATGCGGCATGCCCACGCACGAAAACCGGGACGTCGGCACCGAGCGTCAGGCCCAGCGCGGCCAGGCGATCCTGGTCCCAGCCCAGCTGCCACACGTGGTTGAGCCCGAGCAATGTCGTGGCGGCATTTGAGCTGCCGCCGCCGATGCCGCCGCCCATGGGCAGGATTTTATCGATCCAGATATCAATGCCGAGTGGGCAGCCCGATTGCTGCTGAAGATTTTTCGCCGCTTTCACGATCAGGTTGCTGTCGTGGGGCACGCCTGCAAATTCGGTGTGCAGCTTGATCACGCCATCGTCACGCACGGCGAACGTCAGTTCATCGCCGTAGTCGAGAAATTGAAACAGCGTCTGCAACTCGTGGTAGCCGTCTTCACGGCGACCAAGGATGTGCAGCATCAGATTGAGTTTGGCGGGGGAGGGCAGCGTGAGTTTTGCGACTGTCACGTTATTGCCCCAGCTTGCGCGGTTGCCAGTCCTTGATCACCAGCGTGACGTCAAGGTCGGTGCCGTGCAGTTTGATGCGCTCGGGCAGCCAGTAACCGTTCTGTTGCACGTAGCTCAGGTACTCGACCTGCCAGCCATCCTGTTCCAGGGAGGCCAGGCGACTGTCGCCATTGAGGCTCAAGCGACTTTTGCTGTCCGGCGCCGGGAGTCCGCGCACCCACCACACCAGGTGCGAGACCGGCAGTTTCCAACCGATCTGCTGCTCCAGCAGTTCTTCCGGGGAGGTCGCTTCGTAGCGGCCCTGGTTAGCCACTTCAAGGCTCACTTGCCCGGGGCGTCCGGTCAAGCGGGCCGCACCGCGACCCAGCGGGCCGGAGAGGCGAATATCGTAGTAATCCTGGCGCTGCAGCCAGAACAAGGTGCCGCTGCCGGAATCTTTCGGCGCGCGTACCCCGACCTTGCCTTCGATCTGCCAGCCGTCGATGCTGCTGAGCTGGTCCTTGTGCTGTTGCCATTGTGCCGGGTTGCCCTGGCCTTCAACGGATTCGCGGGAACCAAAACCCGCGCAACCGGCGAGCAGGGCGATGAAACTGAAAACGATAACGTGGCGCAAAAACATAAGCTTATAGGGTCTCGGATCCGGTCAGGCGCTTGATGGTGCTGCGCAGGATAGGGCTTTCGGGTTGTTCCTTGAGGAATTTTTCCCAGATCTGTCGCGCTTCGCGTTGCTTGCCGTTGGCCCACAACACTTCGCCCAGGTGAGCGGCGACTTCATGGTCGGGGAAGCGCTCCAGGGCCTGGCGCAGCAAGCGCTCGGCCTCGTCGAGGTTGCCCAGGCGATAATTGACCCAGCCCAGGCTGTCGAGCACGGCCGGGTCTTCCGGGTTGAGCTTGTGGGCCTGTTCGATCAGCACCTTGGCTTCGGCGTAGCGCGTGGTGCGGTCGGACAAGGTGTACCCCAGGGCGTTGAGGGCCATGGCGTTGTCCGGGTCGCGCTTGATGATCAGGCGCAGGTCTTTTTCCATCTGCGCCAGGTCATTGCGTTTTTCCGCCTGCATGGCGCGGGTGTAGAGCAGGTTCAGGTCGTCGGGGTATTGCAGCAACGCCTGTTGCAGCAATTTCCAGGCGCGTTCGCCCTGTTTGTTGGCCGACAAGGTTTCGGCCTGGATCAGGTACAGCTGGATCGCGTAGTCCGGTTCGGCATCGCGGGCGGCGGCCAGGCGTTTCTCCGCTTCATCCGTACGACCGTTGCTGATCAGGATATCGGCCTGGCGCAACTGGGCCGGCAGGTAGTCATTGCCCGGGCCGACCTGGGCGTACTCAAGCAGAGCCGCTTGTGGGTCGTTGCGCTCTTCAGCGATGCGGCCCAGGTTCAGGTGCGCCGAATCCACATGGCTTTCGCGTGCGACCAGCTCTTCCAGGTAGCCCTTGGCCTCGTCCCAGGCCTTGGCTTCCAGGCACACCAGTGCGAGGGAGTAGCGCAGTTCGTCGTCGTCCGGGTACTGCTGGACCAGGTTGGCGAACTGCACTTTGGCGTCTTCCATGCGGTCCTGCTCTACCAGCATCCGCGCATAAGTCAGGCGCAGGCGCTTGTCGTCCGGGTACTTCTTGATACTTTTTTCCAGCAGCGGAATCGCTTCCTTGCCGCGGTTGAGGTTCTGCAGCAGGCGCGCACGCAGCAGGATCGGTGCGATTTCACCGTCTTCCGGCGGGTTCTGCTCGAGCAGCTTGAGGGCGGCGTCGGCTTCATCGTCCTGTTGCAGCAACAGGGCTTTGCCGAAAATCAGCTGGCTGTTCTTCGGATGCTTTTGCAGCAGGCGGTCGAAACTCTTCATCAGGCCATTGCGCGTATCCGGGTCGGTATCGGCAGCCGACAGTGCCAGGAAGTCGAAATGCGTGTCGCCCTTGCCCTGCAAGACTTTTTCCATGTAGACCATGGAGTCGTCATAGCGCCCGGCGCGTGCCAACTGCACGGCGGCTGCACGTTGAGCCTCCAAGTCGTCCTGGGCGTTTTTCGCCCAGATCAACGAGGCGTCCAGCGCGGCCTGGTCGGCCCCCAGGTACTCGGCGATGCGAAACGCGCGCTCCGAGATACCGGGGTCCTGAGTATTGATGGCCTGGGTGACGTAGTTGTCCAGCGCAATATCGAAGCGATTACGCTGGCCGGCCAGTTCTGCGGTCAGCAGGCTGTAGACCGTTTCTTCGCTGAACGAGGAATAAACCTTGGGCTTTTCAGGGACGGGGGTGCTGTCTTCCACCGGCTGTGCAGCGTCCGGCGGCACGGGTGCCATGGCCTGGCAGCCGCTGAGGAAGACAAAAGCAAGGAGCAACGCGGAAGATCTATTCATATAGGAAGAGGACGACTAACCTGCGGTCGGATCATCATGACACAAGCCTTCGGCCAAACATAACCGGGGCACTCGGAATACGACTATTGCTGCCTTTTGCCTTTCCTTTGTAGGAGCGAGCTTGCTCGCGAAAAACCTGAGAGCGCCGCTGAGCTCCAGGCTTCCCGCGTTATCGTTGACGATTTTCGCGAGCAAGCTCGCTCCTGCAAAGTGGCATTGATAGGCATAAGGTATAGGGACAATAGACGACGGTGGTTGTTCTGGATCTTTCGAAGTAGGACAATTGTCGGCTTCCCGACATCATCAGCGATATTGAATGGCCTTCCTCGCACTCGGTATTAACCACAAGACTGCCTCAGTAGACGTGCGCGAGCGCGTGGCGTTTACGCCGGAGCAGTTGGTTGAGGCCTTGCAGCAGCTCTGCCGGCTCACCGACAGTCGCGAAGCTGCGATCCTTTCGACCTGCAATCGCAGCGAGCTTTATATAGAGCAGGAGCATCTCTCGGCGGATGTCGTGCTGCGCTGGCTGGCCGATTATCACCATTTGGACCTCGACGACCTGCGCGCCAGCGCTTATGTGCATGAAGAGGATGCGGCCGTTCGTCACATGATGCGCGTGGCGGCCGGTCTCGACTCGCTGGTGTTGGGTGAGCCGCAGATTCTGGGCCAGATGAAGTCAGCCTATGCCGTGGCCCGCGAGGCCGGCACCGTCGGCCCGCTGCTGGGGCGTCTGTTCCAGGCCACCTTCAATTCCGCCAAGCAAGTGCGCACCGACACGGCCATCGGCGAGAACCCGGTGTCCGTGGCGTTTGCCGCCGTCAGCCTGGCCAAGCAGATTTTCAGCGACTTGCAGCGCAGCCAGGCGCTGCTGATTGGTGCCGGCGAAACCATTACCCTGGTCGCCCGCCACCTGCATGAGCTGGGCGTGAAGCGTATCGTGGTGGCCAACCGCACGCTTGAGCGCGCGAGCATCCTCGCCGAGCAGTTCGGCGCGCATGCCGTGTTGCTGTCGGACATCCCGGCCGAACTGGTGCGCAGCGACATCGTCATCAGTTCCACCGCCAGCCAGTTGCCGATCCTGGGCAAAGGCGCGGTCGAGAGCGCGTTGAAGCTGCGCAAGCACAAGCCGATCTTTATGGTGGATATTGCCGTTCCCCGGGATATCGAGCCTGAAGTCGGCGAGTTGGACGACGTTTACCTCTATAGCGTCGATGATTTGCATGAAGTGGTCGCCGAAAACCTCAAGAGTCGCCAGGGTGCTGCCCAGGCCGCCGAGGAAATGGTCAGCATCGGCGCTGATGATTTCATGGTGCGCCTGCGCGAGCTGGCGGCGGTGGATGTGCTCAAGGCGTATCGTCAGCAGGGCGAACGCCTGCGCGATGAGGAACTGATCAAGGCTCAGCGGCTGTTGGCCAATGGCAGCAGCGCCGAGGAGGTGCTGATGCAGTTGGCCCGTGGCCTGACCAATAAGCTGCTCCACGCGCCCAGCGTACAGTTGAAAAAGCTTACCGCCGAAGGCCGCCTCGATGCGCTGGCCATGGCCCAGGAACTCTTTGCCCTCGGTGAGGGCGCGTCAGATAGCTCTTCGGATAAAAAACCGCAATGAAAGCGTCACTGCTCAATAAACTGGACGTGCTCCAGGACCGTTTCGAAGAACTGACCGCCTTGCTCGGCGATGGCGAGGTCATCTCCGATCAAAGCAAATTTCGCGCTTATTCCAAGGAATACGCCGAAGTTGAACCGGTCGTGACCACCTACAAAGACCTGCTGAAAGTGCAGGCAGACCTCGAGGGCGCCCAGGCGCTGCTCAAGGACAACGACCCGGACATGCGCGAAATGGCCGTGGAAGAAGTGCGCGAGGCCAAGGAAAAACTCGCCGAACTGGAAGGCGACCTGCAACGCATGTTGCTGCCCAAAGACCCTAACGATGGACGCAACGTGTACCTCGAAATCCGCGCCGGCACCGGCGGCGACGAGGCGGCGATTTTCTCCGGCGACCTGTTTCGCATGTACTCGCGTTACGCCGAGCGTCGCGGCTGGCGTGTGGAAATCCTGTCCGAGAACGAAGGTGAGCACGGCGGCTATAAAGAAGTCATCGCACGGGTTGAAGGCGATAACGTCTACGGCAAGCTCAAGTTCGAGTCCGGCGCGCACCGTGTGCAACGCGTCCCGGCGACGGAGTCCCAGGGCCGTATCCACACGTCGGCCTGTACCGTGGCGGTGTTGCCCGAGCCGGACGAGCAGGAAGCGATCGAGATCAACCCGGCGGACTTGCGCGTCGATACCTACCGCTCGTCGGGCGCAGGCGGCCAGCACGTCAACAAGACCGACTCGGCGATTCGGATCACCCACTTGCCGTCGGGCATTGTGGTGGAATGCCAGGAAGAACGTTCCCAGCACAAGAACCGTGCGCGGGCGATGTCCTGGCTGTCGGCCAAGTTGAATGACCAGCAGACCAGCGCCGCCGCCAACGCGATTGCCAGCGAGCGCAAGCTGCTGGTGGGCTCGGGCGATCGCTCCGAACGCATCCGCACCTACAACTTTGCCCAGGGCCGGGTCACCGACCATCGGGTCAACCTCACCCTGTATTCCCTGGATGAAATCCTGGCCGGTGGCGTGGATGCGGTGATCGAGCCGCTGCTCGCCGAATACCAGGCCGATCAATTGGCGGCGATAGGTGAATAAATGACCATCATTGCCAGCCTGTTGCGCGCCGCCGACCTGCCCGACTCGCCCTCCGCGCGCCTGGATGCCGAGCTGTTGCTGGCCGCTGCCCTGGGCAAGTCCCGCAGCTATTTGCACACCTGGCCGGAAAAGATCGTCAGCAGCGAGCACGCCCTGACGTTTGCCGACTATCTGCAACGCCGTCGCGGCGGTGAGCCGGTGGCCTATATCCTCGGCCAGCAAGGCTTCTGGAAGCTGGACCTGGAGGTCGCGCCCCACACGCTGATCCCGCGTCCGGACACCGAGCTGCTGGTGGAAACCGCCCTGGAATTATTGCCGGCCCTGCCCGCCAAGGTCCTGGACTTGGGCACCGGCAGCGGTGCCATCGCCCTGGCCCTGGCCAGTGAGCGTGCAATGTGGCAGGTCACGGCGGTCGACCGCGTGCTGGAAGCCGTGGCCCTGGCCGAGCGCAACCGCCAGCGGCTGCACCTCAATAATGCGGTGGTGCTCAACAGCCATTGGTTCGACGCGCTGCAAGGCCATACCTATGACCTGATCATCAGCAACCCGCCGTATATCGCCGCCAACGACCCGCACCTGGCCGCAGGCGACGTGCGCTTCGAGCCGGCCAGCGCACTGGTGGCCGGCCATGACGGGCTGGACGACCTGCGCCTGATCATCCAGCAGGCCCCGGCCCACTTGAATGCCGGCGGCCGTCTGTTGCTGGAACATGGCTACGACCAGGCCGCTGCCGTGCGTGACCTGTTGCTCAGTGAAGGCTTTGAACAGGTGCACAGCCGTATCGACCTCGGCGGCCATGAACGCATCACCCTGGGACGCCGCCCGTGCTGAGCGACCACGAGCTGTTGCGCTACAGTCGGCAGATTCTGTTGCAGCAGGTCGACATCGACGGCCAGTTGCGCCTGAAAAACAGCCGCGCGTTGATCGTCGGCCTGGGAGGGCTGGGTGCGCCGGTCGCGCTGTACCTGGCCGCCGCCGGGGTCGGCGAGCTGCATCTGGCGGATTTCGACACGGTCGACCTGACCAACCTGCAACGCCAGATCATCCATGACACCGACAGCGTCGGGCAGACCAAGGTCGATTCGGCCCTGCGTCGGCTGAGCGCGATCAACCCCGAAGTCACACTGGTCGCCCATCGCGCCGCGCTGGATGCCGACTCATTGACCGCGGCCGTTGCAGCGGTGGATGTGGTACTCGATTGCAGCGACAATTTTTCCACCCGCGAAGCGGTCAACGCTGCCTGTGTTATTGCCGGCAAACCGTTGGTCAGTGGCGCGGCGATTCGCCTTGAAGGGCAGTTGTCGGTCTTCGACCCACGGCGCCCCGAAAGCCCCTGCTACCACTGCTTGTACGGGCACGGCAGCGACACCGAACTGACCTGCAGCGAAGCCGGCGTCGTCGGCCCGCTGGTGGGGCTGGTCGGCAGCCTGCAAGCGTTGGAAGCCTTGAAGCTGCTGGCCGGCTTTGGTGAGCCGCTGGTAGGGCGCTTGTTGCTGATCGATGCGCTGACCACGCGGTTTCGTGAGTTGCGGGTCAAACGCGACCCGGCTTGCAGCGTGTGCGGGACGCACCATGCTTAAGGACGCGCCCGTCGGTGTGTTCGATTCCGGGGTCGGCGGCCTGTCGGTACTGGACGAAATCCAACAGTTATTGCCCCATGAGTCACTGTTGTACGTGGCCGATTGCGGGCATATCCCCTATGGCGAGAAAACCCCGGCCTTCATCCGCGAGCGTTCGCGGCGGGTCGCCGAGTTTTTTCGCGGGCACGGCGCCAAGGCGTTCGTGATTGCCTGTAACACTGCGACGGTTGCCGCCGTTGCCGATTTGCGCCAGGACTACCCCGATTGGCCGTTGGTCGGCATGGAGCCTGCGGTAAAACCGGCGGCTGCCGCGACGCGCAGTGGCGTGGTCGGCGTGCTGGCCACCACCGGCACCCTGCAAAGCGCCAAGTTCGCCGCCTTGCTCGACCGCTTCGCCACTGACGTGCGGGTGATTACCCAACCCTGCCCGGGCTTGGTGGAGTTGATTGAAACCGGCGACCTGAACAGCCCGGCCCTGCGCCAGTTATTGCAGGTCTACGTCGAACCGCTGCTCAGCGCGGGTTGCGACACCATCATCCTCGGCTGCACCCACTATCCCTTCCTCAAGCCACTGCTGGCGCAGATGCTGCCCGCAAGCATCATCCTGATCGACACCGGCGCCGCCGTCGCGCGCCAGCTCAAGCGTCTACTGGGTGAGCGGGACTTGCTGGCCGGCTGTGCACCTCGCCCTGCGCAGTTCTGGACCAGCGGTGATGTCAGTCACCTTAGAAATATCCTACCGACACTTTGGAAATATCCTGGAGTTGTGCGAAGCTTCGCCTCGTGAAAATTTCGTGAAATCTCGCTGAACTTCTGGCTCTACGCTGGCTTCTATTGCGAGATGGCCTGTAAATAATCAATAACTTCGTTCGCAAAGGTAGTTTCTATGAAGCGCTTGTTCTGTATGGCTGCTATTGCGGCTGTGATGGTGGGACACTCTATTACCACCCAGGCCGCCGGCCTGGAGTTCGGCCTGGGCAGCACCAGCGATTCAACGCTGACGTACCGTCTGGGCCTGACCTCCGATTGGGACAAAAGCTGGATGCAGAGCAATGTCGGTCGCCTGACGGGCTACTGGAGCGGCGCTTATACGTATTGGGAAGGTGATGATCGTGCAGGCGCCAGCAGCCTGTCGTTCTCGCCGGTGTTTGTGTATGAGTTTGCCGGGGAATCGGTCAAACCTTACATCGAGGCCGGGATCGGGGTGGCGTTGTTCTCCCGCACCCAACTGGAAGACAACAACATCGGCCAGTCCTTCCAGTTCGAAGACCGCCTGGGTTTCGGCCTGCGGTTTGCCGGCGGGCATGAAGTGGGCATTCGTGCCACGCACTATTCCAACGCCGGTATCAGCAGCAATAACGATGGGGTAGAGAGCTACGCGCTGCACTACACCATGCCGTTGTAAAAGCACACTGCAAAACCAATGTGGGAGGGGGCTTGCCCCCGATAGCAGAGTGTCAGCTAATAGATGTACAACTGACCCACCGCAATCGGGGGCAAGCCCCCTCCCACATTTGGATCTGGAGCTGGCCAGCCAGCTACTGTACTCATTTGAGTATCAGCGATACACCGTGGCAATGCCTGCACGCTCTTCAAGGCACTCCGGTGCCCCCATCTCGAATTCCCGGCATATCAACGGCCGAAGCTCATAGATCGTGCACATCATCGTGTCCCGGTCCAACGCCGCACACCAGCCATCATCCAGGCGCAGCATCACTTCGCCGCCCCAGTCATCGGTGTCGATATAGCGCGGCGGCACGCCGGTGTCGGTGATCAGCATCACTTCCAGCTGGCAGCAGCAGGCCGCGCACGTCGAGCAGGTGACGGCGGGTTCAGTGATTTGGGTGTGAGGGATGTTGGTCATAGGCCGGCAGCTTCAAGCTTTAAGCGGCAAGCTGCAAGCAGAAGCCGACCGGCTTCATCTTTTAAGCGTTGTTGGAAGTCCGCCGCTTGTGGCTGCTGCTGCCAGCAGCGGGAAAACCACGGCCCAGAGCACCGCCAGCCCGGCCATTGTCGGGCCCAGGCCATAGCCGAACTGCACCCCAGCCAGTTGGCTGCCGGCGTAATACGACAGCGGTCCGCCCACTGCGCCCAATAGCGCGGCGCGCCACCAGGGGCGGGCGCTCCAGGCCAGGCAATGGCGCAAGGTGGTGCCCAGCAAGGCCCACAGCAGCATCAGCCAGAAGGGAATCAACGGCCCCGGCTCGCTGAAGTGGAAAACCCCGAGGGTGCGCAACAGCGTGTCGAGCAACGTGCCGGCGAGTGTCACGCCGATGATCAGCGCGCCTTCATCGGTCAATGAGCTGATCCACAGCAGATGGATGAGCAGCACCGCCAACCCTGCCAGCAACCATGGGCTGTCGCCGCCGAGCACACAGGCAAACCAGCCGCATTGAAACAGCGCGGCGTTGGCCAGGGATTTAAGCATTAAAGCGCCCGAGCAACGGCGGGTTGATGGCTGCGGGCTTGGCCAGCAGCAACTGCGCGGTGCCGATCGTACGCTCCATGAAGCCGCCTTCGCAGTAGCACAGGTAGAACTCCCACAAACGCAGGAAGTACTCGTCGTAGCCAAGCTCCGCCAGGCGCCCATGGGCCCCGCGAAAGTTGTCATGCCACAGGCGCAGGGTGCGCGCGTAGTGCAGCCCGAAATCCTCCATGTGCAGCAGGTTCATGTCGGTGTCGCGGCAGACGATCTGCAGCATGTTCTGCACGCTGGGCAGGGCGCCACCGGGAAAGATGTAGCGCTGGATAAAGTCGACGCTGTTCCTGGCCTGCTCATAACGTTGTTCGCGGATGGTGATGGCTTGCAGCAGCATCAGGCCGTCGGGTTTGAGCAAGTGCGCGCACTGTTTGAAATACGTGGGCAGGAAGCGATGGCCCACCGCTTCGATCATTTCGATGGACACCAGCTTGTCGTACTTACCGGTCAGGTCGCGGTAGTCCTGCAGCAACAATGTCACCTGCTCTTGCAGGCCCGCCGCTTCGATGCGCTGCGCGGTGTAGGCGAACTGTTCCCTGGACAGGGTCGTGGTGGTGACCTTGCAACCGTAATGCTGCGCCGCGTACAGCGCCATGCTGCCCCACCCGGTGCCGATTTCCAGCAGATGGTCGGTAGGCTTGAGCGACAGTTTCTGGCAGATGCGTTCCAGCTTGTTCAGTTGCGCCTGTTCCAGGGTGTCGTCGGCGCTGAGAAATTGCGCCGCCGAATACATCATGGTCGGGTCGAGAAACTCCTGGAACAGGTCGTTGCCCAGGTCGTAATGGGCTTCGATGTTCTTTCGCGAGCCCTTGCGTGTGTTGCGGTTGAGCCAGTGCAGGCCCTGGGTGAACGGCCGCGCCAGGCGAGCCAGGCCGCCCTCCATGGCATCGAGCACGTCCAGGTTGCTGACCATCACACGCACCACGGCGGTCAGGTCCGGGCTGCTCCAGTAGCCGTGGATAAACGCTTCGCCGGCGCCGATCGAACCGTTGGCGGCCACCAGGCCCCACACCGCCGAGTCGAGGATCTGGATTTCCCCCAAAAGATGCGCTTCCCGTGCGCCGAAAACGTGTCGCTCGCCGTCCTCGACGATCACCAATTGGCCGTGGCGCAATTGGCCGAGTTGGCGCAACACGCCCTTGCGCAGCAGCGCAGCGGTCATGCCATTGACGTTCAGGCGATGGGTCTTGACCGATAAGCTAGGGGATTTCATGGCGGCGATCCTTGGTATACCCGACGGCGGTGCTGGAGGCGCCATCGGCGGCCCGGTGGGAAAAAATCGGTGTGCGTTTGAGCAACAGGCGCATGGCCTGCCAGTAAATCGCCAGGCAGGTCTTGGCGGTCATCCACGGAAAGCGCCATAGATAACGATGCAGACTGGCGCGGTTCAGGGCTTCTTTTTGCAGGCTCAAGGTGGCGTCGAAGACTTTATCCGCGCCCTGCCAATCGGCCATGTGCACGCCGAGCCTGGCGCCGGGCGGGCTGAAGCTCATGCGGTATTCCAGGTCGCGCGGCAGAAACGGCGACACATGGAACGCCTTGGCCACGGCGAAGTGCTGGTGCTCATCGGCGCCCAGTGCCTGGGCCGGCAGCACGTAGTGATAGCGCTCGCGCCACGGGGTGTTGGTGACTTCGCACAGGATCGCCGCCAGTTGCCCGTCGGCTTCGAAGCAATAGAAGAAGCTCACCGGATTGAATGCCAGGCCCCAGCTGCGCGCCTGGGTCAGCAGACAGATAGCACCCTGTGGCGTGCGTCCCAGCGCCTTGCCGACTTCATGGCGCACCGCATCGCTCAAGGACATGCCGTGGCGAGTGAACGCGCGCAGGTAGTCCTGCTGGCGAAAGCCGAAGGGCGCCAGGCGGCTGCTGCCTGCCAGGGGCGAGAGCCCGAGCACGGCGTCCTGTTCGCTGAGGTCCAGGTACAGCAGGCCGATGCGGTAGCGAAAGGCATGGGCCTTGGGCGCAAACCGGCGATGGGCGATCCAGCCGCTGTACAGGGCGCTGTTCACAGGGTTTCCCCAAACGCCTGGGCCACGCGCAGGGCGCTGACCACGCCGTCCTCATGGAAACCATTGGCCCAATAGGCGCCGCAGTAGAACGTGTTGCGCGCGCCGTGCAATTCTTCCCAGCGCGCCTGTGCGGCCACTGCCGCCAGGCTGTATTGCGGATGGGCGTAGGTGTAGCGCGCCAGGATCTTCAGCGGGTTGATCACCGATGTCTGGTTGAGACTCACGCAAAAGGTGGTGGCGCTGTCGATGCCTTGCAGGATGTTCATGTCATAGGTGACGGCGGCCTGCTGCTGTTGATTGCCGCCCAGCCGGTAATTCCAACTGGCCCAGGCCAGCTTGCGGTCGGGCAGCAGTCGTGTGTCGGTGTGCAGCACCACGTCGTTGTCGGCATAGGGCAGGGCGCCGAGGATCTGTCGTTCGGCCTCGCTCGGGTCGGCGAGCAATGCCAGGGCCTGGTCGCTGTGGCAGGCGAACACCACGCGGTCGAATGTCTCGCTGCCGAGCGGGCTGTGGATAACCACGCCGTCGTCGGTGCGTTGCACCTTATGCACAGGACAATTGAGGCGTACCTGTTCGCGAAAGCTGCGGGTCAAGGGCTCTATATAGCGGCTGGAGCCTCCTTCGATCACGCACCATTGCGGACGGTTGCTCACCGACAGCAGGCCGTGGTTCTTGAAGAAACGCACGAAGAACTGCAGCGGGAACTTGAGCATATCGGCCAGGGACATCGACCAGATCGCCGCGCCCATCGGCACGATGTAGTGGCGGATAAACCGCGGGCCGTAGCCGCCGGCTTCGAGATACTCGCCAAGGGTCATGTCGGCGTTGATGCGCTGCTCTTGCAGATCCAGCGGCGCCTGGCGGTTGAAGCGCAGAATATCGCGCAGCATGCCCCAGAACCCCGGCGACAAAATATTGCGGCGCTGGGCAAACAGGCTGTTGAGGTTATTGCCGTTGTATTCGAATCCGGTACTTTCATCGCACACCGAAAAACTCATTTCGGTGGGTTTGAACGTGACCCCGATCTGCCCCAGCAGGCGGATAAAGTTCGGGTAGGTCCAGTCGTTGAACACGATGAAACCGGTGTCCACCGCATAGCTTTTGCCGTCGACCGTCACGTTGGCGGTATGGGTATGCCCGCCAAGGCAGTCACCGGCTTCGAACAGCGTGATGTCGTGACGACGGCTGAGCAGGTAGGCGCTGGTCAGCCCGGCGATGCCGCTGCCGATAATGGCGATCTTCACAGGTCGTCCTTTTGCGGCGGTGGGCTGCGCAACATGCGTTTGCCGATGATCAGCTGTGCGCGGTTAGGCAGCTTCGACAACGGCCACAGGGTAGCGATGAACAAGGCCGGAAAGGCGATCTCCAGGGGGCGCTTTTCCAGCTTGGCGAAGATATGCCTGGCGGCCTTGTCGGCGGGCCAGCTCAGGGGCATGGGGAAATCATTGCGTTCGGTCAGTGGCGTGTCGACAAACCCCGGACTGATCACCGTAACGTCGATATTCTCCGGCGACAGGCCGATGCGCAGGGACTCGAACAAATAGCGCAGCCCCGCCTTGGAGGCGCCATAGGCTTCAGCGCGGGGCATGGGCAGGTAGGTCACGGCGCTGGCCACGCCCACCAGGTGCGGCGTACGCCCGGCACGCAACAACGGCAGTGCCGCTTCGATGCAATAACTGCTGGCCAGCAGGTTGGTGCGCACCACGTGTTCGATGATCGACGCATCGAACTGCCGGGCGTCGACATATTCACAGGTGCCGGCGTTGAGAATCACCGTATCCAGCGAGCCCCAGACTTCGCTGATCCGTTTACCGATTTCGCGTACGGTCTGGCTGTTGGTCAAGTCGCCGGCCACCACCAGCACTTGCCCCGGATAACGCTGGGCGAGCGCCTCCAGCGGGCCCTTGGTGCGCGAGCTGAGCGCCACATGGGCGCCGCTGTTGAGCAACTCCACGGCGAGCGCGGCACCGATGCCACTGCTGGCGCCGGTCAACCAATAACGACGGGGCGGTGTCAGGCTCATCCGATTCTCCTTTTCAGCCAACTGATGACGCCGCCGAGGACCGGCAGGTGTTCGTAAAGCAGCGCGCCGGCATCGAAGTAGTCGCGGTGTCGGTAAACCTTGTCGCGCCACATCAAGTGGGAGCAGCCTTGCACCTGGATCAGTTCGCCGCCGGCCAGGCGCGGGTGGCGGAAATTCATGGTCCAGCGCAGGTAGCCTTCGCCTTCGGCCGTCTGGTCGAAGCCGTGGAAATCAAAGGTCAGCTGGTTGACGTTGCTGTACAGCTGCGCGAAGTAGCGATGCAGCTCGGGCAGGCCGTGGACTTCATGCAGCGGGTCGACAAACACGATGTCGTCGCTGTACAGGCTGTCGAGCAGGTGCAGGTTGTGCTTGTCCAGCGTGGCAAAGGTGTGGCCGAAATGGCGCAGGAAGTCACTCATGGTCGGCCATCTCCTGACGCGAAGGCAGGCTGCGAAAGGCGGCGAGGGCGCGCTCGCGGGATTTCTTCAGGTCGACAATGGCGCGCGGGTAGTCGGCCACGCCGAACAGCCCGCCAGAGGCTTCGGGGTTGTGTACTTCTTTTTTATTCAGCGCGGCCAGTTCCGGCAGCCAGTGCTTGATGAACAACCCTTCGCTGTCGAATTTTTCCGACTGGCTCAGTGGGCTGAAAATCCGGAAATACGGCGCCGAGTCGGTGCCTGTCGATGAGCTCCACTGCCAGCCGCCGTTGTTGGCCGCCAGGTCGCCGTCGATCAAGTGCCGCATGAAGAAGCGCTCGCCCTCGCGCCAGTCGATCAGCAGGTTCTTGGTCAGGAACATCGCCACCACCATGCGCAGACGGTTGTGCATCCAGCCGGTTTCCAGCAGTTGGCGCATGGCCGCATCGATGATCGGCAAGCCGGTGCGTGCCTGTTGCCAGGCGGCCAGGTCCTCGGGGGCGTCGCGCCAGGCCACCGCCTCGGTTTCGGGGCGGAACGCACGGTGACGGGAGACGCGCGGGTAGCCCACGAGGATGTGTTTGTAGAATTCGCGCCACAGCAGTTCGTTGATCCAGGTGATCGTGCCGATGTCACCGCTTTCGAACTCGCCCTGATTGGACTGCAGCGCGGCGTGCAGGCACTGGCGCGGCGACACGACCCCGGCGGCAAGGTAGGCGGACAGCTGGCTGGTGCCGGGCTTGGCGGGAAAGTCGCGCTCGTCCTTGTAGTAACTGATCTGCTCATCGGCGAAGGCGTCGAGGCGCCGGCGCGCCTCGTCTTCACCGGCGGGCCAGAGGGCGCGCAAGCTTTCACTGGGGGGCGCGAAACCTTCAACGCGGGTGGGGATGGCATCGCTTTGCAGGTCGAGCACGGCCTGGGCCTTGGGGCTTGCCACCAAAGGCGGCAAGGCGCTGTGCAGACGGGTGTAGCAGACCTTGCGGAACTGGCTGAACACTTGAAAGTAGGTGCCGGACTTGGTCAACACACTGCCCGGCTGGAAGAACAGCTGGTCGAGGTAGCTGTGGAAGGTCACGCCGTCTGCTTCCAGGGCCCGGGCCACGGCGCTGTCGCGACGGCTCTCGTGGATCCCGTATTCCTCGTTGACGTGCACCGACTCGACCTTGAGCTCCCGGCATAGCTGGCTCAATACGCCTGGCGCCTGCTCCCAGGTGTCGGCGTGGCGGATCAGCAGCGGGATGTTCACGTCTGCGAGCGCTTGCTCTAACGCTTGCAGGTTGCGCAGCCAGAAATCCACCTTGCACGGCGCATCATCGTGGGCCAGCCATTGTTGCGGGGTGATCAGGTAAATGGCCGCGACCGGGCCTCGCTGGCTGGCGGCAGTCAGGGCGGTGTTGTCGTGAAGGCGCAGGTCGGTGCGCAGCCAGATCAAGTGCATTTAGACGATTCCACGCTGGATCAATATCTGGTGGGCCGCCAACGGGTCTTCGGCGACGAACAACTCGGGGATGTCACGGGTTAGTACGGCCAACTCGGCGTGGTGGATGCAGACCGCCGGTCCGGCAATCAATATCGGGCAACCAATGCCCGCCAGCAGTTTCGTGAGTGCCGCGACCTGCAGCGCCTTGCTGGAATACAGCAATACGGCGCGCGGTTGCAGGTGTTCCACCGCCAGCGCCAGTTCGCCGGGGGGCAGCGGCCAGTCGAACACCTCCACCGGGCAGTCGGCGCTGCTGGCCAGCCAGGCGCTGAGCCACAGGTGCGGCTCCAGGAGCAAGTCGGAGTGGTTGACCAGCAGCAGCGGGGCGCCGTGGAGTTGCCGGTTGTTGTGGTAAATGCGCGCGCCGAACTTGCTGCGCAACCAGGACAGGAAAAATACCCGCTCCATCTGTGCGCCGAACTGACCCTGCCACTTCTGTTCGAGTTCGCCGAGCAGTGGCAGCATCAATTGCTCGCACAAGGTGCGTGGCGGATAGAGCGCCATGGCCTGATTGAATGCATCGTCGACCCGACGTTCGGCCAGCTCAGCGATGGCCGTCAGCAAGGTTTGGCGCAAGGTGTGCCATTCGTTTTCCATCGGTTCTGGGGAGGCTTGGGCGGAGTCGATCAGGCCTTTTACCTGGCTGACCGGCACGCCGCGATTGAGCCAGGTGAGGATGGCATGGATGCGTTGCACGTGGTCGGCGCTGAACAAGCGATGCCCCTTGGGCGTGCGCTGGGGCACGATCAGGCCGTAACGGCGCTCCCATGCGCGCAGGGTCACGGCATTGACGCCGGTCTGGCGCGCCACCTCGCGGATCGGCAGCCAGCCATTTTGCAGGGCTTGGGCGATGTCTTCGCCGGGTTCGTCTTGCAGGGCAACTGTCATGGTCTAGATCGCATTGCGCAGGCTGAGGTTTTCCGGGTGCGGTTGCAGGTAGGCCTGCTGCGCAATGTAGCGGTCCGGGTGTTGACGAAAGTGATGCTTGAGCAACGTGAGCGGCACCACCAGCGGCACGATGCCTTGGCGGTACTGGCTGATGACGGTTTGCATTTCCTGTTTGTCATCGGCGCTGATCGCCTGCTTGAGGTAGCCGCTGATGTGTTGCAGCACATTGGTGTGGGTGCCACGGGTAGCGCACTTGGTCAGGCCGGTCATCAGTTCGCTGAAGTAGCAACTGGCCAATTCGTCCAGGTGGGTGTCCTTGGTCATGCTGCCCAGCAGGTGGCCGAGGCTTTTGTAATGCGCCGGGCTGTGGGCCATCAACAAGTATTTGTAGCGCGAATGGAAGGCCAGCAGGCGGTGACGCGTCAGGCCTTCGGCGAGCAATTGTTGCCAGCTGGCGTAGACGAATACGCGGGTGAGGAAGTTTTCACGCAATACCGGATCATTCAGGCGACCGTCCTCTTCCACCGGCAGGTTGGGGTGGCGCGCGCAGAACGCCTGGGCGTAGATACCGCGCCCGCCGCCATCCACCGGTGCGCCGTTCTCACGGTACACCTTGACCCGCTCCAGGCCACAGGAGGGCGACTTCTGCATAAAGATGTAGCCGCACAGGTCGGTGTGCTCGGCCGCCATCTGCTGGCCGTATTCATCCAGCGGCTGGGTCACGTTGAGTTCGCGGTGCACGGTGCCGACCGCCTGGGGGTTGGCCGGGTCGCCGACCAGGCGAATGGTTTCACGGGGAATGCCCAGGCCGATGGCGACTTCGGGGCACAGCGGCACGTAGTCGAAGTAGTCGGCCAGGGTCTGGGTGCACAGGAGGGATTGCTTATGCCCGCCGTTGAAACGCACGTTTTCGCCCAGCAGGCAGGCGCTGATGCCGATTTTGGGTTTCACGGAATGGGGCATGGGTAAACCTCTGCGAAATTCCTGTACAGTTTTTTATCCCTGTACAACTAAATCTCATCATAGATTTGATCTTGTACAAGTCAATAATTTTGTATAGGTATTTTTCGCCCGGATTTACGTCCAGCCCATTTTCCAGCGTTCAGGGTTCTGCAGGGCCTGCCATGGGAGGCGTTCGCTGCGCCGGGTCATCACCGCTTGCAGTTCGATTTCCAGCACGGTGCCTTCCTCGTCACGGAACAGCTCGGTGACGAGGAAGTGTTTTTCCTTGTTTTTCGGGGCGGTCGCGGTCCATTTCGACAGCAGCAGTTTGGCCGGATTCAAGCGGTTCATTGCAGGTGCTCGATCAACCGTCGCGCCGCCTCCTGGCCGCTGAGCCAGGCGCCTTCGACGCGCCCGGACAGGCACCAGTCGCCGCAGACGAACAGGCCCAGGTCGGCATCGGCCAGCACCCCGAACTCATGACTGCTGGACGGCCTGGCGTAGAGCCAGCGGTGGGCCAGGCTGAATGACGGCGCGGGCATGGCGCAGTGCAGCAATTCGGCGAAGGCGCCGTGCAGGTGTTCGATCACGGCTTCCCTGGGCAGGTCCAGGTGCGCCTTGCTCCAGGTGCTGGTGGCATGCAGCACCCAGGTGTCGAGGCTGACGTCACGCCCGGGTTTGCTGCGGTTGCGCGCCAGCCAGTCGAGGGCGCTGTCTTGCACGAAGCAGCCTTCCATCGGCGTATCCAGAGGCGTGTCGAAGGCCAGGGCGATGGCCCAGGTCGGCTCCATTTTCACCCCGGCCACGGCGCTCGCCAGCTTCGGTGCGGCGGCCAGCAGGGTGGTGGCCTGGGGCGCCGGCGTGGCAATGATCACATGGCTGAACGGGCCGTGACTGCCGCCATCGGCATCGAGCAGGTTCCAGTGCTGGGTGCCCTGGAATACTTCGGTAATGCGGCAACCGAACTCCACCGGCAGGTCATCGAGCAGGGCGCGGGTAATGGCGCTCATGCGCGGGGTACCCACCCAGCGGATCTGTTCATCGGGGGAGGGCGTCAGCTGGCCGGCCTTGAAGTTGTACAGCTGGGGTTTCCACTGTTCGGCCCAGCCGTGGCTTTGCCAGCGCTGCACCTCGTTGACGAAGCGCCGGTCGCGGGCGGTGAAATATTGAGCGCCCATGTCCAGCGCGCCGGCGTCGCTGCGCTTGCTGGACATACGGCCGCCGCTGCCGCGGCTTTTATCGAAGAGGTGTACAACGTGCCCCGCGTCTCGTAACGCTCGGGCGGCGGAGAGACCGGCAATGCCGGCACCTATGATCGCGATGGGGACAGTCATGGGAGGCCTCGTTTACCTTTGGGTACAGACTACGCCGACACCAATAGCTGTACAATATTGTTTTTTGGTATAAGTTTTGGCGTGCCTGATTGTGTGGCGTGACCTATGGTTAAGCCAACAGGCTAAACGATCGTCACGCTCGAATATCAAATCGATCCCTGCTTATAAAATAGACCAGTGAGCGGCCGCGAACGTTACATGAGGAGAGTCCCATGCATATTTTGCTGACCGGCGGTACCGGCTTGATCGGCCGTCAACTGTGCCGGCACTGGCTTGCCCAGGGCCATCGCTTGACCGTGTTGAGTCGTACCCCTGAATCCGTGGCGCGTATTTGCGGCGCGCAGGTGCTGGGCGTTGGGCGCCTGCAGGACGTGATCGGCGCGGTGGACGCGGTGGTCAACCTGGCCGGTGCGCCGATTGCCGACCGTCCCTGGACTCACAAGCGCAAGGCATTGCTGTGGAGCAGTCGCATCAGCCTGACCGAAAGTCTGCTGGCGTGGCTGGAACGCCTGGAGCAGAAACCGGCGGTGCTGATCTCGGGTTCCGCCGTGGGCTGGTATGGCGACGGCGGCGAGCGCGAACTGACTGAAGACAGCGGCCCGGTGCAGGATGATTTTCCCAGTCAGTTGTGTATCGCCTGGGAAGAAACCGCCGCGCGTGCCGAGGCCTTGGGCATTCGCGTGGTGCTGGTGCGTACCGGCCTGGTGCTGGCGGCCGAGGGCGGCTTTTTGTCGCGCCTGTTGCTGCCGTTCAAACTGGCGCTGGGCGGGCCGATCGGCAATGGCCGCCAGTGGATGCCATGGGTGCATATCCGCGATCAAATCGCCCTGATTGATTTTCTTCTGCACAAGGCTGACGCCCGTGGTCCTTATAATGCCTGCGCGCCACACCCGGTGCGCAACCGCGAGTTCGCCAAGACGCTGGGCCAGGTGCTGCACCGCCCGGCGTTCATGCCGATGCCGGCCTTTGCGCTGAAGGTTGGATTGGGCGAGTTGTCGGGTTTATTGCTTGGCGGGCAAAAGGCACTGCCTGAGCGGCTGCTGGCCGCAGGTTTCACTTTCCAGTTCACTGAATTGCGTGCGGCCCTGGACGACTTGTCCAGCCGCCTCTAAAGATAGGATGTTGCATGACCGATCACGCGTTGTTACTGGTCAACCTGGGCTCGCCAAAGTCCACTTCGGTGGCCGATGTGCGCAGCTACCTCAATCAGTTCCTGATGGACCCTTATGTCATCGACCTGCCGTGGCCGGTACGTCGCTTGCTGGTGTCGCTGATCCTGATCAAACGTCCCGAGCAGTCGGCGCATGCCTATGCGTCCATCTGGTGGGACGAAGGCTCGCCGCTGGTGGTCCTCAGCCGTCGCCTGCAGCAGCAGATGACCGCGCAATGGACCCAGGGCCCGGTAGAACTGGCGATGCGTTATGGCGAGCCATCCCTTGACACGGTGCTGACGCGCCTGGCCGCCCAGGGCATTCAGAAAGTGACGTTGGCGCCGCTGTACCCGCAGTTTGCCGACAGCACCGTGACCACGGTGATAGAAGAAGCCAGGCGCGTGGTGCGTGACAAGAAACTGAAGGTGCAATTCTCCATCCTGCAGCCGTTCTACGACCAGCCTGAGTACCTCGATGCCCTGGCCGCCAGTGTACGGCCGCATGTGGAACAGGCTTACGATCACCTGCTGTTGAGTTTCCACGGCTTGCCCGAGCGTCACCTGACCAAGCTCGACCCGACCGGCCAGCATTGTTTCAAGGATGCCGATTGCTGCAAAAATGCCTCGCCTGAGGTGCTTGCCACCTGTTATCGCGCGCAATGCTTCAGCGTTGCCCGCGATGTGGCCGAGCGGTTGGGGCTGCCGGATGGCAAGTGGTCGGTGGCGTTCCAGTCGCGCCTGGGCCGCGCCAAGTGGATCGAACCCTACACCGAGGCGTGTCTTGAGGCATTGGCGCAGCAAGGCGTGAAAAAACTGCTGGTGATGTGCCCCGCGTTTGTCGCCGATTGCATCGAGACCCTGGAAGAAATCGGTGATCGCGGGCTGGAACAGTTCCGTGAGGCGGGAGGCGAGGAGTTGATATTGGTGCCGTGCTTGAACGATGACCCGCAGTGGGCGGCGGCGCTCAATACCCTCTGCGAAAGAGCGCCGGTTACGCTGTAATCACGCCTTGCGGTGATCCAATTGTGGGAGGGGCGGTGCGACGATTCGACTTGCCCCCGATGGCGGCCTCTGGGCCGACCAGGATGTTGGAT
>NZ_CVTO01000102.1:113084-120825 GCF_900004715.1 Pseudomonas sp. 24 E 13 | reverse complement strand
CCACGGATTCAAGCCTGCGTTCGGCCAGCGTGGTTTAACGGGGCGCCTGAGATCAAAAGCAAAAGCGCGGTGGCCTTAGAGCCGACCGGTATCATTTGCCGGTCCGCGATCCAAATGTGGGAGGGGGCTTGCCCCCGATGAGGGAGAGTCAGTAAGTACATCAGTGACTGACACATCGCCATCGGGGGCAAGCCCCCTCCCACATTTAGTCTCATGTCTGTCAGAGGTTAAGGCTCAGGCTGACGGTGAAGTTGCGCGGCTCGCCGGGGTTGACCCAGTAGCTGCTGTAGGATCGCTCGTAGTACTTCTCGTTGAACAGGTTGTTGAGGTTCAGCCCCACGGTGACATTCTCCGTCGCTTTGTAATGCGCCAGCAGATCGACGGTGTGGTAAGCGGGCAGTTCAAAACCTGTTCCCGCCTCACCGGAGCGATCACCCACATAGGTAAACGCCGCCCCCAGGTCCGAACCGCGCAATGCGCCGTCCTGGAATTGGTACACCCCCAACAGACTGCCGCTGCGTTTGGCGACGCCGAGGATACGGCTGCCGGCAGGAATGGTTTTATCGCCCTTGGTCACTTCGGCGTCGATGTAGGCCAACGCGCCGATCACGCGGATGGCGTCGGTGACCTGCCCGGTCAGTTGCAGGTCCAGGCCCTGGCTGCGCGCCTTGCCCATGGCGCGGTTGGTGTTGGTCGCCGGGTCCAGGGTCAGCACGTTTTCCTTTTCGATATGGAAGGCGGCGAGGGTGGCGCTGAGGCGGTCGTCAAACAGCTCGCTCTTGACCCCGACTTCATACCCCACACCTTCTTCGGGCTTGAAGGTCTTGCCAGCGGCATCCAGGCCGCTGTTGGGCTTGAATGAGGTGGAGGCGTTGGCGAATACCCCAACCTGCGGCGTGAGTTGATAGAGCAGGCCGGCGCGTTGGGTGAAGGCGTCGTGGGTTTGCCGGCTTTTGGCGTGGTTGCGGGTGAAGTCGTCGGTGCTCTGGTCGAAATGCTCGAAGCGCGCGCCCACCATGCCGCGCAGGCGGTCGGTAAAGACGATCTGGTCTTGCAGGTTCAGCGCATGGCTTTGGGTCTGCTCGAAGAAATCGGTACCGGTGCGCGTGCCATTGGGTTTTGGCTGGCCGTAGACCGGGTTGTGGAGATCAATGGGGTAGTTGCTGCCGCCGATAGCGGTCACCCGTTCCTTCTTGCGGTAGTCCTCGTACTCGGTGCCGACCAGCAGTTCATGCTGCCAGCTGCCAATATCGAACAGCCCGCGCAGTTCCAGTTGGGTGATGCTGTCGTGCCAGCCGGTAGAGCGCTCGCGGTAGCGGCGGTTGACGGTGTGACCGTCGGCGTTCAGCGCACGGCTTTCCGAAGCGTCGCCCCACAGGCTACCTTGCTTGTAATGACTGGCCAGGCGCAGCTTCCAGGCATCATTGAGGTGATGTTCCAGCGCGGCCTGGATGCGGTTGTTGTGGTTGCGGATATTGCCGTCGTCCGGCTCGCCAAGGAACGTGGAATGGGACATGCCGGTGTTGGCGACAATGCCGCGGTCGAAGGTGGAGGCGTGGCGCACGAATTCGCTTTCCACCAGCAGAGTGGTATCCGGGTCCAGTTCCCAACTGAAGGACGGTGCGACGAACACTCGCTTGGCGTCCACGTGATCGCGAAAACTGTGGTTGTCTTCAACCGCCAGGTTCACACGCGACAGCACGCGACCCTCGCTGTCGAGCGGCGTATTCACGTCCAGCGCGGTGCGGTAGCGATCCCAACTGCCCGCGCTGGTTTGCAGCGTAGTGAAGGCTTCGGGTTGGGGTTTCTTGCTGACGATATTCACTGTGCCGCCTGGATCGCCACGTCCGTACAGGCTGGCGGCCGGCCCCTTGAGCACTTCGATGCGTTCGATGTTTGCCGCGTCCGGCGTGCTCGGGTAGCCGCGATTGGCACTGAAGCCGTCCTGGTAGAACTCGGAGGTGGTGAAGCCGCGCACGCTGTATTCGTAAAGGGTCAGGCCGCCAAAATTGTTCTGCTTGGAGACGCCGCCGGCAAATTCCAGGGCGCGTTCCACACTGGTGCTGCCCAGGTCCTTAAGTACCGTGGCAGGAATCACGCTGATCGATTGCGGGATATCGCGCAGGGCGGTGTCGGTCTTGGTGGCGCTGGCGGAGCGGGTCGCGCGGTAACCCTGCACCGGGCCGGTCGCCGACTCGTAGGCGTCGGTGGTGACGCTGATGGTGTCCAGTTCCAGGGTGTTTTCTTCGGCGTAGGCAGGGTCGAGCAGCAAACCCAGGGCCAGGCCGGCCAGGGGGGCAAATTTTCGAGACGGCATGATAGAGCGTTCCAATGTCGATATTGAAACAATATAACATGTCTAATGAGAGAGATTGCTATGTCATATCAATGCACCGGCGCCCGCGAACGGGCGCGGGTGCGCTGCCGCTTATTCCTCTTCCTTCACCGGTGCCGTGGCCGGCGGCGGGCGCAGGCCGATTTCCGCCGACAGCTTGATTTCCTTGCCGTTGCGCATCACCTGGATCGCCACCTTGTCGGTCGGCTTGATCCGCGCCACCTGGTTCATCGACTTGCGGCCATCACCGGCGGGTGCGCCGTCGATGCTGAGGATCACATCGCCCAGTTGCAGGCCGGCTTTCTGCGCCGGGCCGTCGCGGAAGATCCCAGCGACCACGATGCCCGGGCGCCCGGTCAGGCCGAACGACTCGGCCAGTTCCTTGGTCAAGGGCTGGACTTCAATGCCCAGCCAGCCACGAATCACCTGGCCGTGTTCAATGATCGACTTCATCACCTCCATCGCCAGCTTCACCGGGATCGCAAAACCGATGCCCTGGGAACCGCCGGACTTGGAGAAAATCGCTGTGTTGATGCCTGTCAGGTTGCCATTGGCATCCACCAGCGCGCCGCCGGAGTTGCCGGGGTTGATCGCCGCGTCGGTCTGGATGAAGTCTTCGTAGCTGTTAAGGCCCAGTTGGTTACGCCCGGTGGCGCTGATGATGCCCATGGTCACCGTCTGGCCGACGCCGAACGGGTTGCCGATGGCCAGCGCCACGTCGCCCACGCGCAGGCCGTCGGAGCGGCCGAGGGTGATCGACGGCAAATCCTTCAGGTCGATCTTCAGTACCGCAAGATCGGTTTCCGGATCGCTGCCCACCACGCGGGCCAGGGTTTCGCGGCCGTCACGCAGGGCCACCACGATCTGGTCGGCGCCGGTGGTCACGTGGTTGTTGGTGAGGATGTAGCCTTCCGGGCTCATGATCACCCCGGAACCGAGGCTGGACTCCATGCGGCGCTGCTTGGGCCCGTTATCACCGAAATAGCGGCGAAACTGCGGGTCTTCGAACAGGGGATGCGCCGGCTTGTTGATCACCTTGGTGGTGTACAGGTTGACCACGGCGGGGGCGGCGATGACCACGGCGTCGGCATAGGTCACCGGGCCTTGCACCACGGTGCTGGTTTGCGGGGCCTGCTGCAGGTTCACATCCAGACTGGGCAGGCCAACCCACTGGGGATAACGCTGAATAATCAGCATCGCGATCAGCACGCCAGCCAGCAATGGCCATCCAAAAAAACGCAGTGCCTTGAGCATCAAGTAAGTCCTGACAGGTTGCAGGGGGCGCGGGAGCGCCCATAATGTCGCGCATTATACGAGGCTGTGACGCCTGCGAACCGGATATTTAGGAGTCTTTTATGGCCGTCCCCCTTACCACCCTCGTCGAGGAAGCGGACCGCTACCTTGGCAGCCTGAAAATCGCCGATTATTGCCCCAACGGCCTGCAAGTCGAGGGCCGGCCCCAGGTGATGCGCATCGTCAGCGGCGTCACCGCCAGCCAGGCCCTGCTGGACGCCGCCGTCGAAGCCCAGGCCGACCTGATCCTGGTGCACCACGGGTATTTCTGGAAGGGTGAGAACCCCTGCATCACCGGCATGAAGCAGCGTCGCCTGAAAACCTTGCTCAAGCACGACATCAGCCTGTTGGCCTACCACCTGCCCCTGGATCTGCACCCCGATGTCGGCAATAACGTGCAGCTTGCCAGGCAACTGGACATCACCGTCGAAGGCCCGCTGGACCCCGGCAACCCCAAAGTGGTTGGCCTGGTCGGCTCGCTCGCCGAGCCGCTGTCACCGCGCGACTTCGCCCGTCGCGTGCAGGACGTGATGGGCCGCGAGCCGCTGTTGATCGAAGGCAGCGAGATGATCCGCCGCGTCGGTTGGTGCACCGGGGGCGGCCAGGGCTATATCGACAATGCGATTGCCGCGGGCGTCGACCTGTTTATCAGCGGCGAAGCGTCCGAGCAGACCTTCCACAGCGCCCGCGAAAACGACATCAGCTTCATTGCCGCCGGCCATCACGCCACCGAGCGTTATGGCGTGCAGGCACTGGGCGATTACCTGGCGCGACGCTTCGCCCTGGAGCACCTGTTCATCGATTGCCCGAACCCCATCTGAGCCATACAGCGGGACTCAATGTGGGAGGGGGCTTGCCCCCGATTGCGGTGTGTCAGTCAGTCCCTATTTCACTGATCCACCGCTCTCGAGGGCAAGCCCCCTCCCATACTTGACCGCATTGCAGGCCAAACTCAGGGGTATATTCATATACCGTTTCGATCTAGTTGGCGCCCTAAATAGAAGCAGGTGCTGTGCTAGCATGCCCCGCTCGAACACGGCCCGCTGGCCGTCCACAAGATCGTTTTTCCGTGAGTAGCCATGGTCGACAAACTGACGCATCTGAAACAGCTGGAGGCGGAAAGCATCCACATCATCCGCGAGGTCGCCGCCGAGTTCGACAACCCGGTGATGCTCTACTCGATCGGTAAAGACTCCGCCGTGATGCTGCACCTGGCACGCAAGGCCTTCTTCCCGGGCAAACTGCCGTTCCCAGTGATGCACGTCGACACCCGCTGGAAATTCCAGGAGATGTACAAGTTCCGCGACAAGATGGTCGAGGAACTGGGCCTGGACCTGATCACCCACGTCAACCCGGACGGTGTGGCGCAGGGCATCAACCCCTTCACCCACGGCAGCGCCAAGCACACCGATATCATGAAGACCGAGGGCCTCAAGCAGGCCCTGGACAAGCATGGTTTCGACGCTGCCTTTGGCGGCGCGCGTCGCGATGAAGAGAAATCCCGTGCCAAAGAGCGCGTGTACTCGTTCCGCGACAGCAAGCACCGCTGGGACCCGAAAAACCAGCGCCCGGAGCTGTGGAACGTCTACAACGGCAACGTCAACAAGGGCGAGTCGATCCGTGTGTTCCCGCTGTCCAACTGGACCGAGCTGGACATCTGGCAGTACATCTACCTGGAAGGCATCCCGATCGTGCCGCTGTATTTCGCCGCCGAGCGCGATGTGATCGAGAAGAACGGCACGTTGATCATGATCGACGACGACCGCATCCTCGAGCACCTGTCCGACGAAGACAAAGCCCGCATCGTCAAAAAGAAAGTCCGTTTCCGTACCCTTGGCTGCTACCCGTTGACGGGCGCGGTGGAGTCCGAAGCCGAGACGCTGACGGACATCATTCAGGAAATGCTCCTGACGCGAACTTCCGAGCGCCAGGGCCGTGTCATCGACCACGATGGCGCTGGCTCCATGGAAGATAAAAAACGTCAAGGTTATTTCTAAGGGGCTGTCATGTCGCATCAATCTGATTTGATCAGCGAGGACATCCTCGCCTACCTGGGCCAGCACGAGCGCAAGGAAATGTTGCGCTTTCTGACCTGTGGCAACGTCGACGACGGCAAGAGCACCCTGATCGGGCGCCTGCTGCACGACTCCAAGATGATCTACGAAGATCACCTGGAAGCCATCACCCGCGATTCGAAAAAATCCGGCACCACTGGCGATGACATCGACCTGGCCTTGCTGGTCGACGGCCTGCAGGCCGAGCGTGAGCAGGGCATCACCATCGATGTGGCCTACCGCTACTTCTCCACCGCCAAGCGCAAATTCATCATCGCCGACACCCCGGGCCATGAGCAGTACACCCGCAACATGGCCACCGGTGCCTCCACCTGTGACCTGGCGATCATCCTGATCGACGCCCGCTACGGCGTGCAGACCCAGACCCGTCGCCACAGCTTCATCGCCTCGCTGCTGGGTATCAAGCACATCGTGGTCGCCATCAACAAGATGGACATCAACGGCTTTGACCAAAGCGTGTTCGAGTCGATCAAGGCCGATTACCTGAAGTTTGCCGAGGGCATCGCCTTCAAGCCGAGCACCCTGGCCTTTGTGCCGATGTCGGCGCTCAAGGGCGACAACGTAGTGAACAAGAGCGAGCGTTCGCCTTGGTACACCGGCCAGTCGCTGATGGAGATTCTCGAAACCGTCGAGATCGCCAACGACCGCAACTACACCGACCTGCGTTTCCCGGTGCAATACGTCAACCGTCCGAACCTGAACTTCCGTGGTTTTGCCGGCACCCTGGCCAGCGGCATCGTGCACAAGGGCGACGAAGTCGTGGTGCTGCCGTCGGGCAAGAGCAGCCGCGTCAAATCCATCGTCACGTTCGAGGGCGAGCTGGAGCACGCAGGTCCCGGTCAAGCGGTGACGCTGACCATGGAAGACGAGATCGATATCTCCCGTGGCGACCTGCTGGTACACGCCGACAACGTGCCGCAAGTGACCGACGCCTTCGACGCCATGCTGGTGTGGATGGCCGAGGAGCCGATGCTGCCGGGCAAGAAATACGACATCAAGCGCGCCACCAGCTATGTGCCGGGTTCCATCACCAGCATCGTGCACCGTGTGGACGTGAACACCCTGGCCGAAGGCCCGGCCAGTTCCCTGCAGTTGAACGAGATTGGCCGGGTCAAGGTCAGCCTGGACGCCGCCATCGCCCTGGACGGTTACGACAGCAACCGCACCACCGGCGCCTTTATCGTCATCGACCGTTTGACCAATGGCACCGTCGCAGCCGGCATGATCATCGCCCCGCCCGTGACCCATGGCAGCGCGGCGCAGCACGGCAAGTTGGCCCATGTGGCCACCGAGGAACGTGCCCTGCGCTTCGGCCAGCAGCCGGCCACAGTGTTGTTCAGCGGCCTGTCCGGCGCCGGCAAGAGCACCTTGGCCTACGCGGTTGAGCGCAAGCTGTTCGACATGGGCCGTGCGGTGTTCGTACTGGACGGCCAGAACCTGCGTCACGACCTGAACAAAGGGCTGCCGCAGGACCGCGCCGGGCGTACCGAAAACTGGCGGCGTGCCGCTCACGTGGCGCGCCAGTTCAACGAAGCCGGCCTGCTGACCCTGGCCGCGTTCGTCGCCCCGGATGCCGAAGGCCGTGAACAGGCCAAGGCGCTGATTGGCAGCGATCGCCTACTGACGGTGTACGTGCAAGCGTCGCCATTGGTGTGCGCCGAGCGTGATCCGCAAGGGCTGTACGCTGCCGGTGGGGATAACATCCCGGGTGAGTCGTTCCCGTACGACGTGCCATTGAATGCCGACCTGGTGATCGACACCCAGGCCCTGTTGCTGGAAGACAGCGTCAAGCAAGTGCTGGAACTGTTGCGCCAGCGCGGCGCGATCTAAACCAGTACTCGGTCAAATGTGGGAGGGGGCTTGCCCCCGATGGCGGTGTGTCAGTCAAATAGGCTGAGTCTGACACTCTGCTATCGGTATCTACACAACTCAGCAGCGCCCAACCGTAACCACGATGCGAAGCGAGTCGCTCTTGCTCTTGCTCTTGATCTGCTTTTGATCTTGATCTCAGGCGCCCCGTTAAACCACGCTGGCCGAA